>DAINQQ010000102.1:0-19229 GCA_036742645.1 Flavitalea sp. | reverse complement strand
GCCCTTGCACAGGTGACCAACTTTGTTCCTTATGCATCCAATTCTGTCGACACGCTTTACGTAAGGGCTACGGGTACCACTACCAACCTAACTCCTTTGTTTGCGATAAGGCCTACTCAAAAAAGAAGTTATACAATTGTCTACAGAGGTCGGTATGGAACAACAACGCCATCAACGGCGGCATTACTACGATCACTAACTTCTATTGCCAACTATTAACCGGTTTTTTTGACGTTGAGTTACAGAATTAGTTCATATACATGAGAAATTGAGAACGTTCACTTATATTCAGATTTCTGATCAAAATCCATCTTCCTTAAGAAGATGGATTTTATTATCCACGATAATTGAACTGTGATTTTACACGACGTATTTTCCCATGAAAAAAGCCATTCTTTTCTTAATAGGTGCCATGGTCGCTGCTGCCGTATCGGCTCAAGGGCCTTTTAAGTTTGCTTTCATCAGTGATACTCATATTGGCAGCCAAACGGCCGAAGAAGATCTGGACAGAACGATCAACAGTATAAACGGCGATGGCTCAATTGCATTTGTTGTAATCACCGGAGACATAACCGAGTTCGGATCAGACGAAGAGTTGCAAATGGCAAAAAGGTTTTTCGACAAACTGAACAGGCCCTGGTATATAATTCCAGGCAATCATGATGCGGGTTGGTCTGAAAGTGGCAGCAATAGTTTTAAAAAAATATTTGGTGCTGAAACATTTCAATTCATTCATAACAATTATCTATTTGTTGGTACGGCATCAGGTCCGAACATGCGAATGAGCCCTGGCCAGGTCCCGAGAGAACAAATTGTTTGGTTGGACAGTTCTCTCAACGACGTAAATAATACAGACAGACCGATTATATACCTGAATCACTATCCGCAAGATTCTTCATTGAATAACTGGTATGAGGTAATTGACAGGCTCAAGACCAAAAACGTGCAACTTATACTCTGTGGTCATGGGCACGCCAATCGCAGACTGAATTTTGAAGGAATTCCTGCTGTTATGGGACGTTCAAATCTAAGAGCAAGAAATTCTGTCGGCGCATACAATGTTGTCACTATAAAAGACGGCGTCGCCACATTTGAAGAAAAAAATCCGCTTACCAATGAGCAGCGGCAATGGACAGAAGTAAAACTGGTAAAGCGAGATTTTGCAGCTGATACTACAAAGTATTTCAGGCCTTCGTATGCAATTAACTCCCTCTACCCAAATGTGAAATTAATCTGGCAATACAAGGATAATAGCGATATAGGATCAGGCGCGTCGATAGGCAATGATCTAATCTTCGCAACCAACACCCGCGGTTCCCTCTATGCCCTCAACAAAAGAAGCGGAAAGAAAATATGGGAATTTACAACCGGTGGGAAAATTTACTCCACTCCGGCCGTTGCAGGTGACCGGATTATTATTTCATCCACAGACAACAATATCTATTGCGTTGACCGTCGCACGGGAAAGCAAATCTGGAAATTTGAAACCTTGCGGCCGATTGTAGCGAACCCAATCGTAAAGGATCAAATGATTTTTATCGGTTCTTCAGATGGACATTTCAGAGCTATTGATCTTGCAAGAGGTCAACTAAAATGGGATTTTGACAGTGTAAACAACTTTGTCGTAACCAAACCCTTATTCTACGGCAATAAAATAATTTTCGGAAGCTGGGGTACCGAGCTTTATGCATTGAATGCGAATTCTGGAAATCTGGAATGGAAATGGAACAATGGTTCAACAAACCGTATGTTTTCACCCGCTGCCTGCTTCCCGGTGGCGACAAGGAACAAAATATTCATTGTGGCTCCAGACCGTTACATGACTGCGTTAGATGCAGAAAATGGAAATGTTCTATGGCGAAAGCAAGATCCTGCAAACCGTGTAAGGGAATCAATGGGACTTTCTCGTGATAGTAATTTAATATATGCTAAAACGATGGATGGATTTGTCATTGGGGTTTCGACAACCGCCAATGAAATGCAGATTGTATGGAAATCCGAAACTCAGTTGGGATATGAGTTAGCACCCACCGCAATTGTGGAAAATCAAAGAGCCGTTCTCATTCCTTCTGACAAAGGAATTGTTACCGCTGTGAACCGTGCGGATGGAAAAGTACTATGGAAATATAAAATTTCGAACAGTCTTGTCACCACTATTTTGCCTGTCAGTAAAACGGAGGTGGTCGTAACAACTATGGATGGAAAAATCAGTTTGCTGCGTTTTTGAATAGCCAACCTAAGTTACGTTTCCGAAAAACAGGTAGCCAATAATAATGGCGGTGATTATTCCTACAAGGTCTGCCAACAACATCGCTCCTATCGCATAGCGCGTATTTTTTATGGAGACAGCCCCGCAATACACTGCGATGACATAAAAAGTCGTATCTGATGAACCCTGAAGGATAGACGAAAGTCTTCCGGCAAACGAATCTGCGCCAAAGGTTTTCATGGTGTCGAGCATCATTCCCCTGGCACCACTGCCGCTTAAAGGTTTGATTAATGCAGTCGGCAGTCCATCAACGAAACGGGTATCCGTACCCAGTGCAGCAAACAACGATTTCATTCCCATAATAATTGCATCGAAAGTGCCGCTTGTGCGTAGCATACTGATGGCAACAAGCATGCCCACGATGTATGGGATAATTCGCACAGCTGTATCAAAGCCGCCTTTCGCACCTTCTACAAACGCATCAAACACATCGATTTTTTTATACAAACCTCCAAGGACAATCAACAGAAATAGAGTTAGAATGATTCCATTACTGAAAACGCCGGCAAATATCTGCGCATGGGTTGCATCAAGTCTCACGACATATAATACAAGGATTGTAATCAGCGCGGTTATACCTCCGACCCATGCAAGGATTACCGGGTGAAAAATGTTGATCCTTTGCTTGAACGAAACAATAAACATTGCGGCCATAGTCGCTGCAAAGGTGGCAATCATGCACGGAATGAAAATGTCCGTGGGATTCGCAGCTCTAAGTCCGGCCCTGTACGCAATGATGGTAACTGGTATAAGTGTTAACCCTGATGCATGAAGAGCCAGGAACATGATCTGCGCATTCGATGCAACCGACTTGTTTGGATTCAATTCCTGCAAACTCTCCATAGCCCTCAGTCCAAAAGGCGTCGCTGCATTGTCAAGGTTTAATAGATTAGCCGAAAAGTTCATCATCATATGCCCGATCGAAGGATGACCCTTTGGGATATCAGGAAACACTCTTGAGAAAAAAGGTGCGATAATCTTCGAAAGCAATCTCACTCCCCCGGCTCTTTCGGCGATACTTAAGAAGCCGAGAAACAATGCCATGATACCGATCAGTGGAATGATGATATCGATAACTGCATTCTTTGCGGTTTGAATAATGCCATCTGTTTTGCGCTCAAGTTTCGATTGAATCGATTTGTAAGTATAAATCTTAAGCGCTGGATTCGCGGCTTTCAGAGTGTTAACAGAATCATGTGAGAGGTTGTCTGTGAGAAGAACTGTCGCCTGATGCGCCGAATCTTTTTTTACGTATGCATATTCCCTTAAAAATTCTATGTATCGGGGAGACAGTTTTTGATTCAATGGCGAACCGACACCAACATAGTAAACTGAATCGTAAGGATCAGAGGCCTTTCCTGTCACCATCCGGTTGAAAATATTCTCATCACCGCCGATCATCCGGATCGCGGCTACCACGATGCCAATAATAATAAATGCGGACCAGATCCTACTTAATACCATAAGGAAATTTATACTTGAAAAGCCGTAAAGCCGAATGAAAATTAACATAGCAGATCGTCGACATTGACCGATCTGCTGAACACTCAACTATTCAATATCCTGCTCTTTGCCTTATTGTATTCTTCTTCGGATAAAACGCCTTTCTGTTTAAGCTCAAATAACTTTTCAAGTTCAGAAGCCAGACCTGCGGAGGTACCGGATTGTAAGGAGTTACCCTTATGGAAACCCATGGCATTGGCCATATGCACCGCCTGGTTGGTTAGCTGTAATGTTTTGTAATCTGCCTGCGCTAACGTGATGGTATCTTTCAGCAACTTCGGTTCATGAACATCGTTGTAATCCGTAGAGCCAATTTCGGCAGCCGTTTGTATCTCGACGTGACCATAATTAAAGATCCTGCCGAATAACGTTTGATCATACGATACATTGTTTATTTTTTCAAGGGGGCTTTCTTTTGCAAAATGGTTTAGCAAACCAGTTTCGTCAATAACGCGGTAATTCGTAACGCCCCATATATTCACCCTCCATGAAAAATACTTATATAAAAAATAAAGAAGTACGGGAATAGAAACGGCCAGTCCCCAACCGAAGAAATCAATGAAATAAGCGATAACCAATCCGACGAGTGCAATAAGGACCGGAACAATCATCGTGATCCAACTGGTTCTTGTAATGAGCAATACTTTCTCACCTTTTTGAAGCGGCGTACGCATGTAGCTAGTTTACAATAGTTTTGTGAAACTAAATAAAATTTGTTTTACCGTAAAGACCCGCGATGAAATAATGCATATAAAGGACAATAACGCATTAAAGGCTTTCTTATCTCATAAAGAACAGTTAAGAACAATTCGAAAATTTGAAGATTTGAAAATAGAATCAGAATATCTGGCTCGTGAAACGACGAAAACGATGATTTGGATTGGGAAGCTATTTATGATCTCCTAACGCCATTTTCAAATTTTCAAATCTTCAAATTTTCAAATTATGCGTACTAGTCATCCAATTTAAGTACTGCAAGAAAGGCTTCCTGGGGTACTTCAACGTTGCCGATCTGGCGCATACGTTTTTTACCTTCCTTCTGTTTTTCGAGCAGCTTGCGTTTGCGACTGATATCTCCACCATAACATTTCGCAGTTACATCCTTTCGCATAGCGGAAATGTTTTCGCGTGCAATCACCTTCGCTCCAATGGCAGCCTGTATGGCAATCTGAAACTGTTGACGCGGAACCAACTCTTTTAATTTTTCGCACAACTTGCGTCCAAAGTCCTGTGCTCTTCCACGATGTATCAGGGCACTTAATGCATCAACTTTGTCACCGTTTAAGAGTATATCCATTTTTACGATATCACTCTCACGATAACCTATAGGATGATAGTCGAAGGAAGCATAGCCACGCGTCTGGCTTTTTAATTTATCGTAGAAATCGAATACAATTTCGGTGAGAGGCATTTCGAATGTCAACTCTACCCTTGTTGTTGTAAGATAACTTTGATTGATAAGGATTCCTCGCTTTCCCAGGCAAAGCGTCATGATGTTACCAATATACTCCGGTTTAGTAATGATCTGTGCTTTGATATAAGGCTCCTCGATCCTATCGATTCGCACAGCGTCGGGCATCTCTGTCGGATTGTTCACGATTATTTTTTCACCATTCGTTGTGTAGGCTATGAAGCTCACATTCGGAACAGTAGTAATAACGGTCTGGTCAAATTCCCTTTCAAGTCTTTCCTGAATAATCTCCATATGCAGCATTCCCAGAAATCCGCATCTAAAGCCAAAACCGAGGGCCTGCGACGTTTCCAACTCGTAAGTTAGAGATGCATCGTTCAACTGAAGCTTATCCATGCAATCACGTAATTCCCCAAAATCATCTGTGTTGATAGGAAATATTCCTGCAAACACCATCGCTTTCACTTCTTCGAAACCTTTAATCATTTCAGGGTGCGGATTATTTGCTAACGTGAGCGTATCCCCTACTCGCACCTCCTTTGCATTCTTGATACCTGTGATAATGTATCCTACATCGCCTGTTTTGACCTCAGCCTTTGGATCTAAAGTGAGTTTCAGAATTCCCACCTCATCGGCATCATATTCAAGATCCGTTGAAACGAATCTGATTTTATCACCCTTTTTAATGGTGCCGTGGAAAATGCGATAGTAGACAATAATGCCCCTGAAAGAATTGAAAACGCTGTCGAAGATCAAAGCCTGCAATGGAGCAGTTGGGTCACCTTTTGGGGCTGGAATTCTTTCAACGATAGCCCTTAAGATTTCATCGATTCCAATGCCTGCGCGACCGCTTGCCAACAAAATCTCCTCAGGCTTGCAACCGATCAGTTCAATGATCTGGTCTCTTACCTCTTCTATCATGGCACCATCCATATCGATCTTGTTGATGACCGGGATGATCTCCAGATCGTTATCAATAGCGAGATAAAGATTCGATATGGTTTGGGCTTGAATACCCTGGGTGGCATCGACCAATAGCAGGGCTCCTTCGCAGGCAGCCAGGGCACGACTAACTTCATAACTGAAATCTACATGGCCGGGTGTATCAATGAGGTTAAGTGTGTATTCCTCGCCATCCTGTACATAATTGATCTGGATGGCGTGACTTTTAATAGTAATTCCCTTTTCGCGTTCAAGGTCCATATCATCGAGCACCTGGTCCATCATTTGCCGCTCGGTAATGGTTTTTGTCACTTCCAGTAAACGATCTGCCAGGGTACTCTTTCCGTGGTCTATATGCGCGATGATGCAAAAATTCCGGATATTTTTCATGTATTCCTATGCCTTTTTCAAGCGGGGCAAAGGTAATTTTTTTAAGCGAAAGGACACGAATTGAAACGAATTGATGCTAACAGCCAGTGCACACCTTGGAAAGCATGACTACAATCAACTATGCGGGCTAATTCTCTGAATTTTCGTGATTATAGGAAGAGAAGCCTGCCTCGTTCTGGCTCAAAAAACTTACATTCGTAGATAAAACAAATGGCTACTATGGATGTGAAAGTCCTTTTTGATCAGGCAACAGCAGAGAGCCAGACTCTCAGCGAAAGACCGAGTAACGAAACACTTTTGCAACTTTATGGTCTCTATAAGCAAGCTACTGAAGGGGATGTGAATGTGGATCCTCCATCGAACCCATTCGATTTTGTATCGCGTGCAAAATACGATGCCTGGGCAAGTCTAAAAGGGCAGAGCCGCGAAACTGCTATGAAAGAATATGTAGTCCTGGTCAATAAACTCAAGAATTAATCGATCGATTTTTTTTCATCAAAAGCTCCTCGAGTGCTTTCCCCAGGCAATTTCCAGATGTGATTTCTTTTGCCAGATCATGTGTGTTTTGAACCATCATGTTGTAATCTTCGTGAGACAGCTTATTTATTTTATCCTCGATCTCAAAAAGGCTGTTCACGGTGAAACCGATATTGAACTTCTTCACCATTTCGGCGGAACCTGCATTTTCATATAGAATTACTGGAAGATGAGAAACAATATACAGAGACAACTTGTGGTGACTGATATATTGCATATAGTTTCCTAAACTACCTTCCGGATGCTGAATTCCTTCGCCATCCCATATTAAACCGAAAGAACCTTCCAACAGATCCGGTAACTCATAAGGCTTATGCAGCCCCATGTAGCTTACTCTTTGATCTTTCAACATTACATCATTTATATGTGGCCCATACAGATTGATATACAACGAACCATTTTTTTCAAGCCAGAGATGCAGTCGCTCAAGAAACTTGCTTTTTTGCAGGTTACCTGCGAAAACAATAGTATGCGACTTCGACCTAATTCGAAGGCTCTCCTTTGTGAGAAAATCGAAACAGGTAAGAAGCGAACAGGTTGCTGTTGGATGAAATGCCTTAAGCCATTCTCGCATACTTGGATTATGAAGAATAAAGTATTTATGCTTTTTGAAAAACGCTTTTTCCCTTTGTAATAAATCATCATTTCCATCCTTCAATCCATCAATATCCGTGACCAGGCATATCACTGTGACCGATCTTCTTAATCGAAGCAGCTTCAGTAATAATATGTGAATCCTCGCGTGCGGGGGATGTTGAAAGACAACGACTGAATGAGATCCAATGACAAAACTCATTTTTATGAGGTGATAAAGTCGTGCAATTTTTGCCTTTACAGAAAAATCAAAATAAAACGGAAACCGTATGGGTATGGCACGATTCCTCATCAAAATTGTCTCAATGTCCACGGGACCTATGCCTCCATGAGTGTATTCCAGATATGAATGCTCATTGATAAAATAAACGTTTTCGGGAAAACTCATTACCATAATTTATGAATCGAATTGATGAACTTTTTTCCCCGCCGGAAGATGGTATCTTTTACCACAAGCATAAAATCGTTTCTTAGCACATAAGACTGCACTACAATATAAACGATTACGCAAGCTCCGATAGAAATTAACAATATTCCCAAAGGTGATGGAGTCAGGTTTCTGATCAGGTAAACAATTGGTATAAACAGCGACGCCCCGATAAGCGCGTCTATAAAAGTTCTCATATCGAAAACATTCAGATGAACAGAAGTTTTTCGAACATAGTAAAAATTTATCAGCAACAAAAGGACTTCCGCAAGCATGATAGCATAACTGGCTCCCGAATCAGCATACTTGTAAGATAATATCAACATGAGTACAACAAATACCAGGCTTGTGACAATTAGGCTATTCAAATATAGCCGTTCGCGATTATGTGAAATAAGAACCTGCTTGCTTAGAAAATGATTGTAAGATTTCAGCAATGGAAAAGCCGAAAGAATCCTCAGATTATCGGTTGCCGGTATAAATTGCTTTCCCAGAAAGATAACGACGAGCGGCTCTGAAAGGAGAAATACCCCGGCACAAATTGGCACGGAGAAAAGTATCAGCAACTGCAGGTTCCGAGTGATCATTAACTGTACCTGCTTTTGATTGTTTTCCTTTAGAAATGAAACAATCCTTGGAAAGAAAACCTGTAATGAATCCGACAACAAGGTTGTTGATATTCGCACGATTTTTACAGAAAAGGCATAATATCCAACGGCCGAAGCGGTGCTTACAATTCGAAGTAAAACATTGTCCAGTAACAGCGTTATGCCATACACAAGACTTATAAAGTATGTGATCCTTAGTTTGGGAATATGCCTTTGCCAATCAATCTTTTTGAAGGAGACGGGAACCTCTTTAAATAAGAGATAAATATTCCAAAGGCTGTTTAATATTGCTGAAGATGCGATGATGGCATAATATATAAAATAATCTGACGGCTGTTTTATGAGTAAGTAGATGCAAACTAATCCCAGCACCCTACTCAAAATAGACCGGAAGGTTATATATCTGAACCGTTCCATGCCAAGGAAATACCATTCGCAGGCAAAAAAATTTACTAATAGATATGAAAGCGAAAAGTAAAGGATCCTCGTATCATGAATTTTGTGCCAGATAAAAAAAATAGAAATCCCGTACAAAACAAGCGTAACTGTGGAAGATATTATGTGAAGGAAAATGAGTTCCGATACAAGCTTATATTTCTTTTCAGGTTCATTTCTCAAACGCGCTACTTCGCGCATTCCGTATACGACGATTCCAAATTCGGCAATAGAGATGAAGTAAAAGGTAAATGAGTCGATGAAACTAACTTCCCCAATACCCGCCGGATCCAATACTCGTGAAATATACGGAATGGATAATAGAGGCAAAAAGACCTGACTTACCGAAAGCGTGAAATTATAAACCAGATTTCTCTTTATGCTAGGCAAAACACGTTAGTTTAGAGAGGCAGAGAATACAAACATAAGTATATTTACTCACGGAACTTAAACGGATACACTGCATAAAAGCCAAAAAAAATTGCATGGATTTATCCCTTTTGAAATTGCTAAGAGGCCCCGTCACTAGAAGTTCGTTACAAATTGAAGTAATCTCAAAATCCAAAAAAAAAATTGGTCAGATTGAGGAAGACATAATCCAGGAAGGAATTTTGTTCTCGAACGATGATTGGTTTTATCCTGTAGTTGGGGGCATTCCCAGGTTGTTGATTGAAGCCTTTTATGATTACGCTGATTTTTTTAGAAAAAACCTTCCGGACTACGAAGATCGGAAATCGGTGCTTGAACGGAAATATGACGGGCTTCTAAAATACGTTGTTAAAAAGAATCGCCGTACCAAGCAAAGTTTTTCAAGAGAATGGAGCATTTATAAATACGATTCTGACAAAACATGGGATCTTGACCAAAGTGGCATGTTTGTCCGTTTTTTGAAAGAGATAGATGAAAAGCAGGAAAGTTTAAGAGACAAATTAATCCTTGACGCAGGCTGTGGAAACGGTGTTTTGAATCGATTTATTGCGGCAAGTGGCGCAACGGTCATATGCATCGACGTTAGTATAAGCATTGAAAAGGCATTTGAATACAACGATCAGAAAACTGCATTCTTTGTCCAGGGAGATGTTCAATTTCCACCAGTAGACTTCGGAGTGTTTGACATCGTTCATAGCAGCGGTGTGTTGCATCACACGAATAATACAGAATTATCTTTTTCCTGCATCGAGCCTTGTGTAAAGCCCGGGGGCAAATTGAGTATATGGCTTTATCATTCCCGCAAGAACTTTCTGCATAACACTTTTAATAAAATCAGAAAGGTCACCTCAAAGTTGCCCGTTAAGTTCCAGTATAATTTGTATAGACTGACACTGTATCCTTTAACTCTAATGATCAATCGGCTCAAAGGCAACAGAAAAAACGCCAGGGAAACGATGGTCAACATCCTTGATTGGTTTTCTCCGGAATTTCGCTTTGAACCTGAGCCGGACGAAGTAGCAAGTTGGTTCTACAAAAGAGATTATAACTCTGTGAAGGTGACCACCTCCGAACTTTTCGGTTTCAATATAATCGGCAGTAAAACAAAAAAACAATGCAGATAGGAATATTTGAAACGATTCATTTCGAAGCCGCTTACCCTGTGATAAAATTGTTTGATAACGGAAGAAATAAAATCACAATTTTCACCTATGAATGCTCTTTCCGCCAGTTTCAGCATCTCTTTAAGGATGGTATGAGTAATTATAACTGGATCGTAAAAGAACCATCTGAATCTAAATTGCGATTTATTCGACGGATGTATACACATTCCAGCAAAACGAATTTTGATATCCTATACCTGAATACAATTTCAGATAATCATATCGTGTACGCACTCATGATTCTATTGCTGAGAAAAGCAAGGATAATTCTTACGCTTCACGACATCAATAATCATTTCTCGTTCAAGTCAGGTTCAGGCTTTCGAGGATTAGTACGATATGCCGGTAAACGAGCCCTTCTGATGATCGTAAATGAATTCAACGTCATTGCTTCCACAATGGTTCAATATTTAAAGGATAGATTGCCTCAACACAAAAAGATTCATAACGTTCCCGGAAATGTCTACGAAGAAAACGAAAGGCCGGCCGCATACAGGGAAGTAAAAAATTATCTTAGGATTGCGATTCCGGGCACAATAGATAACAGACGACGCAACTATGATCTTGCGTTTGATGTGTTGGATGAAATCAATCAGAAAGATTTGCCTATTTCCATTGTGTTGCTTGGCGGAATAAGTGAATACGGTAAAGTGATTTTTGAAAAATGCAGGCAATATATTTCAAAGACTTCCAATCTTACCTTTTTTCAAACAGATACGGTAGAGCAGCCAATATACGATCATGAATTGAATGATTCCCACTTTATATGGATTCCCTCCGTCGTGGACGCGATACTCTCTGATGGCATAAGAGAAACGTATGGGCTTTCAATTTCTTCCGGAACATTATTCGACGCTATAAAACATGCGAAACCCTTCATTGTACCACAACAACTTTCTATTCCCGCTGAGCTAGAGAGCAGCTGCTTCAGGTATGAATTAAAGGAAGAGATTGTGCCATTCCTCGAAGCATTTTTGATCCGTCCGGAAAAATATTCGGCATTGGCGGAAAATGCGATCCAAAATTCAAAGTATTATACCATTGAAAGCATCAGGAAAAATAACCCAGCTCTGTTTTCCTAGACGCTGTTGGACTCATGGGTGGGCACTAGACAATGTTCCGGTCACTTTTCCCAGAATTTTATCGGGTAGTTTATGCAATTTGAATCTTCAGATTCATGGAGAAGTTTACCAATGTTTTGAAGCTCCGCGTGGCTTAACCGTTTTTCAGCTTCAGGAAAATAAGTCCGTTCTTCAAAACGGATATGCTTTTCTAACAAGTCGCCGAAATCAGTTATATCTGCAACTGTGAAATTGCCTCCGGTAATTTTGTTAATTATTGAACGAATCTCAAAATGTTCTGATAAGAGTCGATCCGTTAAGACCGGATCAAATTGCTTTTTCTTTAGCGTTGGAATGAGAACTTCCTCCTCCATGATAAAATGCTGATTCAACTCTTTCTTCCACCAATCGATAATGAAATCAGCCATAACATTAAGGTCTGCGTTTCGTTTAATGCCTTTGGATAGCAGGAGGGTCATCAATAATCCATTATGATGCTGTCGGGATAGAGGTTGAAGATTTTCATCCCGTTTCATTGATTATTTGAGGCTTTTAATGATTGAGATGAAATCTGCCGCAATCAGTGATGCTCCACCTACCAGGCCGCCGTCCACATCCGGACATGCGAATAATTCGGCGGCATTTCCAGCCTTGACGCTTCCGCCATATAAAATTGACATATTATCAGCAACCAATGACCCATATTTTCTTTCGAGCACCGAACGCAAATAGGCATGCATCTCCTGCGCTTGTGCAGTTGTAGCTGTCTTCCCCGTTCCAATAGCCCATATGGGTTCATAGGCAATGACCAGTCGTTGAATATCTACTTCGGACAAATGAAACAAAGATTCTTTTAATTGATTTTCCACATAATCATTTTGCGATCCTGTGTCGCGGACACTTAACGACTCACCACAACAGAATATCGGCGTGATTTCATTCTCCAGGCAGATACTTACTTTTTCAGCAAGCGTCGTATTGCTTTCATTGAAATGTTCGCGCCTTTCACTATGGCCAATAATGCAATGGTGAATACCAATCGTCTGAAGCATTTCTGCTGAAACCTCACCTGTATAAGCACCAGATGGCTTGTTATAACAATTTTGGGCCGCAACAAAATAATTCTCTTCTTCCGCAACTTCGCTATTGGCCATAATAAGGTAAGGAAAAGGCACGGCGAAAATTACCTGCTGATGTTTTCTAAGACTAATTTGATTGTTGAGAATATCATCCAACAGGCTTTCTGCTTGTTGATAGGTACAATTCATTTTCCAATTTGCAGCGGCAATTTGTTTGCGCATAGTGATTAATTATGATTGATTAAAGATATTCCTTAGTTGTATAATTTCTTCCTCTGTTATAGTTTTTCCCTTTAGTTTTTTCCAGTTCGAAATATCACGAATTCCCTTTTCCAATTCGTATTTTTCAAATGGTTTATAACCCCATGAAAAACTTGGGATGAATGTCGGGGTTAATCCCTCACCGAACACGCTGCTGGAGATGCCCACTACTGTACCGGAATTGAAAGAAGTATTGATAGCGCTACGTGAATAGTCGCCCATAAATAACCCGCATTTCATTCCAGCGTTTCCCCAACTGTTGGATATAGGGTTCCATACCTTTACTTCGCCTGCATTATTCTTAAGATTGGAATTCGATGTACCTGCTCCCAGGTTGCACCACTCGCCTATTACTGCATCTCCGAGGTAGCCGTCATGGCCTTTGTTCGAGTATCCAAAGAGGATAGAATTTTTAATTTCGCCACCTACTGTACAATATGGTCCAATTGTAGTTGCGCCATATATCTTCGTGCCCATCTTCACAGTTGAACCCTCGCAAACGGCAAGTGGTCCTCTGATTATTGACCCCTCCAAAATCTCCGCATTTCTACCGACGTAAATGGGCCCCGTCGAAGCATTTAAAGTGCAATGAGACAAGGTCGCGCCTTCTTCTATAAAAATATTACGGGAATTAGTTACGTGTACTGTTTCCGGTATTGTTGCAGATATTCTCCCCGAAGTGACTAATTCGAAATCCTTGCGAAGAGCCCAATCATTAAATTGAAATATGTGCCATGGATATTCAAAAGTTTTATAAACGTCTTCACCAAAATCCTTTCTGGCATTTTTGGTAAGCGATTGAATAAATTCTTTGGTAGGAACAAGATTCGCAGGAAAGACGGTGATATTATCTGGAGACATGTTTTCGTCTGAACTAAGAATGATGGACTGATTTAATAATTGTTCCCATTTCTCACGAATGGTGAGTATTCCTATTCTTATTTCAGCAACATGTCGTGTCAGCGCAAACGGGAACAGATCATTTTTTACCAGGTTGTCATTAAGAACGATTTCCTTCATTGCTTAAAACTACTATCAAATTTCAGGAACGAAAATAAAAATCCCTTCCCGAAAAACAGGAAGGGAAGTATAGCCATGAAAAACAAAAAGTATAATCTTACTTCTTCGCGTAACGCTTTTTAAACTTGTCAATTCTACCGGCTGTGTCAACAAGCATTTTCTGCCCCGTGAAAAATGGATGTGAAGTATTTGAAATCTCCAGTTTAATTAAAGGATATTCATTTCCATCTTCCCACTTAACCGTTTCTCTTGTTGGAGCTGAAGAACGGCTTAAAAAGCTATAACCATTACTCATGTCTTTGAAAACAACGAACCTGTAATTCTGAGGATGAAGACCCTTTTTCATAACTCTTTATGATTTATTGATGCACGGATTTTGCCGTACAAATTTAAAATGAGCTGCAAAACTAACGCAAATAAGGCTTTTTTGCCAAATTAATTTGGAAGCCGACTTTAAAGGTATGGGTACTTGCCGACCTGAGACCGCATACTTTCTCTAAGACCTCATATTGATGAATTGAAGCGGCACGCCCGGGGAGTTTTCCTGGCAAAGTTTTATAACTGCTTGAAGATCATCTAATTTTTTGCCTGTTACTCGAACCAGGTCATCCATAATCTGTGCCTGCACTTTCAGTCCGCTATCCTTGATAAGTTTGACGATCTTCTTGGAGTCTTCCTGTTTGAGCCCGTTTCTAACGCCTACCTCTTGCTTCACCACCTTTCCACTTTGATAGGATTCCTTTGCAAGATCAAAAGCTTCGGGCGCTATTCCCTGCTTATGCGCACGGCTAATCAGGACATCTACAAGCTGGCGCATTTTCATGTCATCGCCCGTTTCTATATCCAGCTTGAAGTCTTTTTTATTTAATTCGAGGGCGACATGTGAATCCTTGAAATCAAAACGATTGGTGATTTCCTTTCGAACCACATTCACTGCATTGTCGAGCGCCTGAACATCGACTTTGCTGACGATATCAAAAGATGGCATAGTGGAAGTTTGGAAGTTATTATAGATGCATGCAAATATAAAAAACTCCCCTTCCGAATCTAAAACTTTGTCTGACGGTCCCCGTCGACAAGGTTTTGATAAATCAGGAACATATGCTTCCCAGGGCAACTCGTCAGACCGGGACGGTCAGGCGAGGTTCTATAACAGCTAACTGTCGGACCGGGACTGGTCAGACCAGGTTGTCTTATTGTTGTTGGCCGGCACGGCTTTCCTCGTCATTGGCCCCGCTTGTTCTGCGTCGGGCCTGGGCTACCGTTGATTTTCCAAAGCGATAACTGAAGCTTAGGGACAAAGAACGGTTGTTCCATACGTTTGTTACCCTGACATCAATATTGCTATACCGGGTGGTTCCTCCCCATTTTTGCCAATGAAAAGGATCTCGCAAGTTCATACGAAGCATTCCCTTTCCCTGCATGATGTTTTTCTGAGCACCAATTGTAATGAAGTACATTTCATCAGCAACGCTTAATCCATCCACACCTTTGCCGCGATAAAAGCCACTTAATTCCGCTGACCAACCTTTAGGAAAATTAAAATTGTTAGTAACATTAATCAGGAAAGATGTGTACTCCACATCAATCTGATCATTCGTACCCTTTATAGGGTTGAAGTGAATACCTGTGAAATGATTATTATATAAATTGAAAAAAATATTTGAATTCCACCATTTATTGATTTTTGCCGGGGCGGTAATTGCGAGGCCGATATTCTTCTGGCTTGCAACATTATCCGGCCTTAAGAATGTTACGCGTTTGTCTAAATCAGGTTGTATCAGAAGCTGCGAAATCGCGTTATCAGTTTGTGTATAGTTGATAACAGTGGTTAAACCGTTCTTATAAGAATGCCTGATTTCAAAGTTGTTTGAATACTGTGGCATAATATATGGGTTACCTTGGCGATACGTGAGTGAATCAAGAAACCAGATAAACGGATTTAAGTCCTGGTAATTTGGTCGCATGATACGCCTGCCATACGAAAAAGTCAACATATGTTTTTTGTTCAACTCATAATTCAGATACATCGTCGGAAAAAGGCTTGTATAATTTCTTGTAAAGGTTGAATCATTGGTTATTTGATTGCCTTTGGCAACTGTATTCTCTAACCGCAGTCCGGCCTGGCCACTGAATTTCTTCCATTGCTTATTAACGCTTATGTAAGCTGCATTGATGTTTTCCTGATAAATAAAATGATTTGACCGACTGTCTTTCACCAGGGGCCCCCCATTGTCGCCACGGAGATACTCGACCTTATTGTTGTTGTCAACGTAACTCAGTTTGAATCCGGCGTCAAACCGCATATCTTTTTTCATGGGTCGAGTGTAATCCGACTTGACAGAGTAGATGTCGATTTCACCTGGAATATCACCCACTAGTTGGAAGCGCCCGCTGTTAATCCGGCCCGGTTCATCATAACTCTCTGTAACGAGCAATGACTTCGAAGAGTTTGAATAACCCACATAGTCCAGATCTACGGTGATTTCCTTGCCTGTTGAATCAAAAGTGTGCTTGAAGTTGAGATTGCCTGAGTAGTTTGCAAAATTTAGCTCAGTGAACGCTTCGGATTCCAGAACAGACTCGACTGAGCCATCCGGTCTTGTGAAAACTTGCGAACTAATTGGATGAGGACGGCCGAAGAAGGTGAATCCATTCAAAACAACACCCCAAACGGTTTTCTTATTTTGGAAAAAGTCAAATCCGATTTTTGCGGTGTAGTTATTATTACGTCCGTTGAATTCGGTTTCCTGGTTACTGATTATGTTTATGTTTCCGCCCTGGTCAAATAACTTTCTGGTGAGATATAGATCACTTTTATTCTCGTTATAATTATAATTAAAGTTTCCAAACAAGTTTATCTTTCCTTTGCGATAGTTCATATTTAAACTATTTGTACTTCGCGCGGGCGTCAACAATGAATTATCTCTCTTGTAAAAGCTCACCGTTCCGCCAGTCATTATACTACCATTGAAACCTTCTGTTTTGCCTTTCTTCGTCTTTATATTGATAACGCCAGAATTTCCGGATGCATCATACTTTGCCGGTGGATTGGTCATGATCTCGATTTGGTCCAACGCAGAGGCAGGAAGATTGCGTAGTACGGCGGCAAGGTCTGTAGCCGATAAGTAGGTAGGCTTTCCATCCATCATCACTACGACGCCCTGCTTTCCTTTCAGGCTGATGTTACCATCGTTGTCCACTGTGATTCCCGGCGATTTCTCAAGAACCTCTAATGCATTAGCACCGGCATTACTGGGAGCAGCGTCAACATTCACCACCGTGCGATCTATTTTATTTTCGATGAGTGGCCTTTTACCTGTTATTGTTACCTGGCCAAGTGATTTTGCAGCTGGTAGTAATTGAATAGTATTTACGGTTACCGATACATTACTGGCTGAGATCGTCAAGGGTTCGCTGGCTTTTTTTTGAAAGCCCGTTACTGTAACGGACACAGTATAATCTCCGTCTGCGATCTTTTCAAAATCAAAATAACCGGCCTTGTCGGTGACACTTACTTTTACAAGGCCAGCATCCTTAGTGCGCAGTAAGGATACAGTCGCTCCGTCGATGCCTTTTTGTTTCTCATCGGTAACCAAACCGGATATCTTTCCGGTTTTACCTTGAGCAAATGACCGATCAAGAAATACCGTACATAATATTAATAGTAGTGTAAGAGTTTTCTTCATGCTGCTTTCATTACCAGTGACGAAATAATGGCATAAAGGTGTAAAAAAACCCTCCATGAAATTGTGAATAATGATAACGAGAAGAATGATGTGTTAAAGGGAAAATATTAAGTATGGATAATATAAAGCTAGCGATCAGGATAATTAAACCGAAGCTGATAACTGATGAGGTTACCTAATGATAAAGAAAAAATAAGGCCCCATGGAAATGGGGCCCGCAACCAAAACTAACTGCTTATGAGAAAAAAGTATAATCAATTCTTAATTACATATATGAAACTCCACATCCTACCAGGTAACATAAAACAACCGCTATGAGAACTATCTTTTTCATAAGTCCTTTCTTATTATATAGACGTTATTTGGAGGCAAAAGTTTGATGTATATTGTTAAAAAATTTTAAAATGTATAAGGATTTTAACAACCCTCTACTCCCGTTTTTACCCGATTCTATTCGTCGGCAGCGCTTCTTTTCTTACGTTGCGCATTGCCATTTACCGGTTTTCCGAACCTGTATGTAAAATTGATATTGGCTACCCTGGTATCACGTTTGTTGACAAAACTTACCTCGGTAGACTTAAACTTGATCTGGCCTTCGGTATCTGGGTGTAAAAATGTCGCGGACATTGAGCCTTACAGATCCCTTTCCTAAAAACCCGCTTTGACAGCCCAGCACTACCTTGACCCATCGGTTGCAATATGATCTATCCTTCGATTCCTTTTGTTCTATATCACCCGCTGAGTTCAGCGCTCCATCCTTTGTCCAGTTTGAACTGGCTATTAGTTGCCGTATACATTTGACGTCAGCCATTTCGCAACTGAGATTTGCGCGTTTATGAGATACCGGCATCCTGACGCCTTCCGATATTTCCCCTGCGCACAATTGTAGCATAATCTCCTTCCTGGCCAAAAGTCTCCATCAATATATTCCTTGTAGAACCGTAGTTAATGGTTGGAGTTAGTATGCTCTTGAAGATGTGCGAAACCTCTACATTATTAGAATATTGGGGCTTCAAATAAGGATTACGCTGCCCGTACGTGTACTTATCAATAAAAAACAGGAATGATTCAGGTCTTGATATGCCGGTCGGTCTATACGACGTCCGAAGGAAACACCAAACTGATTGCGCTTATTAGCAGCATAACTGAAATGCACAGTTGGAAATATTCCATTGTAAGTTTTACTAAAGGACGAATCAGATTTCTGGGCATTACCGTATTGGTGACCTTCGTAGTTCGTGTTTTCAAACCGCAAACCAGTTTGTACACCTAGCTTTTTTGTCAACTGTTTATTGTAGTTGATATATGCAGCGTTGACATTTTCTTGGTACTCAAAAAAGTTTGTTCGCTTGTATTCTGTTTCCCACTCGCCGTTCCAAGGCTCAAAGTATTTTGCCTTGCTATCGGTTAC
>DAINQQ010000101.1:0-19246 GCA_036742645.1 Flavitalea sp. | reverse complement strand
GAGTCTATTACCCCTTAGGATAGTTTTGTTAAAATACCCGAATGTGGTGAGAAGTAGGCGTATAGCCGGGAATTCAAGCATCTTGGAGGAGATGATTTATCGGGATAACTTCAAATCCGGAAATCTTACCACTATTACCCGAATCGCCACGAATTAATTCGTGATAATTCTGTACAACAAGAACATGCCTTTGTTTTCCTTCGCCACGAATTACACGAATTATCACGAATTAATTGGTGGCAATTCGTGTAATTCGTGTCAAGACTTCCTGATTTGGATGTTGTCTCCATAAATCATCTCTTCCAAGACGCTGGAATTCGTGGCAAACGAAGCAAAGGCATCTTCTTGTTGAATTATCAGAAAAAAAATTCGTGGAATTCGTGGTAAAAAATAAAATTAAATCTGAGGGCGATAGGCCGCTGCTTATTTAATCATCAGCTCCCTGATCCTTGCAATAGCGGTTGTCCTTGTAAGAACATCTAATTTCAGGTAGGCACTATTAATATGTTTTTTTACTGTATTGACAGAAACGAAAAGTGCTTCAGCAATTTGTTGATTCGTCTTGCCGGCATAAATAAGTTTCAACACTTCAAATTCCCGTTCACTGACCTGGCTTATAAGGTGCTTGTTTATTTTATCAAAGCGTGGTTCTGGCTGATCCCTATTTTGCGTTTGAGCAAAATTCGAAATAGCCATTTCTAATGAAGCCAGCAAAGTATCCTCATTGAATGGTTTTACTATGTAACCCCAGGGTTTCACTTTTTTTGCTTTTTCGATGGTTTCCCTGTCTGCATAAGAAGTCAGTAAAATAAAAGGTATCCGGTAATGACTGTTCACATAAGCAGCAATATCAAGGCCGTCCATTTCGCTTTCGAGGTTAATATCGAGTACAATGGCATCTGGTGAACCATTTTCCAAAAACATTTTTGCTTCATCTGCGTCATAGGCAATTCCACAGACTTTAAAATCGTGATTGTTCAGATAATGGGCTATATTTTCTGCAATCACAGGTTCATCTTCCACGATCAATATTTGGATTTCGTCCATAGAATAATTTAAGCAAGCGAACTGATTCTATATTTCCTAATATGAAGCAACACACAGGCGCCATTATCATTATACACTTCAAGCCTGGCTTTTAATTTTTGCGCAAATGCTTTAACCAATTTATATCCGAATGACTGTGAGTTGTAAATATTTAATCCCGATGGAAATCCTTCTCCGTCATCTTTTACTTTTAAAAGTAATTCATCGTTATTCTCCTGAAGGCTTATATGCAAAATCCCCGATTCCTTATTTGAAAATCCGTATTTAAGAGCATTGCTTATGAGTTCATTCAACACAAAGCCTATAGGTATAACAATATCAATATCGAGGAGGATAGGCTCGATGTCCGTTTCCAACTGTATCTTATTTTTTTTCACATTGTAGGATGAAAAAAGGCTCAATACCAATTTGTTTATGTAATCAGTCATTTCAATTTCCTTGATATTCCCTTCGCCATACAAGTCCTGGTGGATCAGTGCCATGGTTTGAACTCTGTTACGGCTCTCTTTAATTGCTTCTGCTGCCTGGCTGTCGCCGATGGTCTGTGACTGCAGATCGAGTAAACTGGAAATCACCTGCAGGTTATTTTTCACCCTGTGATGGATTTCTTTCATCAGCGTTTGCAGGTCGGCACCCTGCTTTTCAATGATGAAACTTTTTGTTTTTTGTTTTTTGTAGAGAAGGAAAATGACAATAGCGGAAATCAAAAATCCCAATGCGCTGAGAAGAAGGGTTACTCTTAAAGACTGCTCGTTTTTTAAACGTAGCTCCTTTATTTCATTCTGCGCGCTTAAATACTTTACCTCATCTTCAGTGATATTGGTCTTGAGAATATATTCGAGCTCTTCAAAAGTTGCATAATTATCCGCGGAGTACAGGCCCGCCATCTTTCTCGTGTATTCACGCTGATACTCGTATGCTCTCTTAAAATCGTTCGCATAATAGTAAGCATCTGCCATGTTTTTATAAACCAGCGAATACATTTCGGGAAAGCCAGCGGCCTGCGCAATCTTAAGCGCAGTATCATAGTGTTGCCCTCCTGTTGCGGTATCCTGCGTGGCAATGTGATAGTTTCCTCTTTGGATATAATACCTTATGCTGATATTCAGATCAAAAGTGTCCAGGGCAGATTCACGGATCTTACCAAGTTGTATACGCGCTTCGTTCTGTTTGTTCAACCGCAAAAGAGGAGGGATTTGCTGAAGCTGTGCAAGACTAACATCATATGTCAAACCAAACGCTTTCGCCAGTTCTATAGAAGCGGCCGTGAAATAAAGTGCACTGTCGAATTTCTTATCATAATAATAGACATCTCCCAGGGTTTTTAAAATTTGCAAGGCTCCAGTCTTATCATTGATACTCTGTTTTATTTCCAAAGCCTTTCTTAACAGATGACTACTCGTGTATCTTGGGTTGGGCATTACGTGATACAAGATGCCCAAATACTGAAGCACATCAGATTCAAGTTCCTTCAATTTCATTTGCTTTGCTTCACGCATCGCGTAGGTGAGATGTCCGGCGGAAATTTTATAGTTTCCGCGGTAATATTGTTGCCTTCCCAATGAAAAATTGGTATATGCAATATCTTTCCTGGATCGTGCCTTAATAAAATATTCTTTAGCGTTGAAAAAAGCACCGAATGATTTGTTGTGATTTTTAAATCGGTAATACATTTCACCCATCTGGTAAAAAGCCTTGCCAGCGCTGTAGTGGTCGTTATCTTTTATTGCTTTTTTAATTGCAAGGCGAAAAATTTTGTCTGCCGCGGATGAGTCCACTTTGCCGATTTCCTTTGCCCTGGATATGATGACATTTATGTTCGAGGTGTCAGCAGCTTTTTTTCCTTCAAATCTATTTTTTCCGTCTTCCTGTGCAATGAGAGGAAGCGTCAAACAGATTTGAAAAGCAAGAATAATGGCCCGCTTCATATAAGAAATTTAGGCATTCTGGAGTTATCTTATCTATCATTTAAAGCTGCAGCTTTTCTACCGGTCAAAATTTACCTGAAAGGGTAGTTTTAGAACGTTTGTAAGAAACATTTTGCGGAACAATCACAAAAAAAAGACGAGTTCTCTTACTCAACGAATTGCGATCCATTGGTGCTCAATCGTAAGCTGACAAGGTGCACATTTCCGGATTTTGGAATACTCGGTTTCAACTCTATATTTGCACGATTTTAGTCAATATTTTTTCTGTTAAGAGCTGTTAAAACTTTTCCCCAGAAAAAATATTTAGCGCTTTAAAGCGTTTGAATCGATATTCCCTTTTACTCTATCCCTGATATGTTATCCACGTAACTAAACCTTTTTAACTATTGCTTGGTCTTACAAAAACCAATCAACGATTTATGAAATCTAGGATTATTGCCGGCGCAGTGATTTTAGCCGTAATGGGATCACTCAGTTTTAAAGTTATTGAGAGCAGGATTGTCAAAAAAAGATTGTTCAATTCCAATCCGGAAGGTGTCGTTTATCTTTTGGTTGATAAAACGGACTATGAGTTGCAGGTATTTGATGATGAAGGCTGGTATGCAACATACCCGGTTGTGTTTGGAAATAAATCCCTTGGAGACAAGATGGTGGAAGGCGATCGAAAAACTCCGGAAGGGACTTTTAAGATAATCAATAAACGTCCGCATAACAAGTGGCACAAAATCATGGGCCTCGACTATCCCACAAGGGAAAGCTGGGAAAAGTTTAAGGAGAGAAAGGCAAAACGTCTAATTCCTGCCAATGCAAAAATCGGGGGCGGGATCGCCATTCATGGTACCTGGCCAAACGATGATCTTGTTGTGGATGACTACACCAACTGGACCCAGGGATGTATAGCACTTCGTAATGAAGACCTCGACGAAATTTTCACTTATGTGCCGATTGGGACAAAAGTGATTATCAGAAAGTAAAGCTTACCTTATTATAATTTACCGTTCTTGATCTCCTCCACAACAGCCGGATCAAGAAGAGTTGTTGTATCTCCCAGGTTTTCGGTTTCACCCTCCGCAATTTTTCTTAGTATCCTTCTCATAATTTTTCCGCTTCTCGTTTTTGGAAGGCCGCTCACAAACTGAATCTTATCTGGTTTCGCGATCGGACCAATAATGCGTGAAACCGTGAGGGCAATATCCTGCCTCGTTAGACTTTGCTCACTGTGAAGTTCAGGGAATATCACAAATGCATAAATGCCCTGGCCCTTTATATCATGCGGATAACCAACCACCGCACTTTCAACAACTCCTGTATGCATATTGATCGCGTTTTCGACTTCAGCGGTACCAATACGGTGACCACTGACATTCAGCACGTCGTCTACCCGTCCTGTTATTCTGTAATTACCGTTTTTATCGCGCAAACAACCATCGCCCGTAAAATAGAGATTTTCATATGCGGAAAAATAATTCAGCCTGCATCGCTCATGATCTCCATACGTGGTTCGTAACATGCCTGGCCAGGGAAACTTGATACAAAGATTACCGGCGCCCTCGACGACCTTTCCATCACCCTGCGCTGAATATACTCCATCTGAGGCGGCGTCAGTACCGGGAACAGCCTTTCCATTTTCATCTACAAGGACCGGCTGGATTCCTGGCATTGGTAATGTGGCATATGTTGGTTTAGCCGGAGTAACACCTGCAAGATTAGAAATAAGAACACCGGCGGTTTCAGTCTGCCACCAGGTATCTACTACCGGGCATTTGTTCTTTCCAATATTCTCATGATACCAGTGCCATGCTTCTTCATTGATCGGCTCTCCAACTGTTCCCAGTACTTTTAACGAAGAGAGATCATGTTTCTTTACAGGATCCAAACCAAATCCCATCAGCGAACGGATGGCCGTAGGCGCGGTATAGAGGACATTGACCTTATACTTATCGACAATGTCCCAAAATCTTCCTGCATCGGGCCATGTTGGAATACCTTCAAATATCATTGTGGTAGCGCCTGCACACAAAGGTCCATATAAAATATAACTATGACCTGTGACCCAGCCTATATCCGCAGTACAAAAATGAATATCGCCTGGCTCGTATTGAAATACATTTGCGAAAGTGTAGGTTGTATATACCATATATCCTGCACATGTATGCACCACTCCTTTTGGTTTGCCGGTTGAACCGGAAGTGTACAAAATGAACAGCATGTCTTCTGCATCCATTTCTACAGCTTCGAAATCACTGTTGCCCTGGGTCTCGACTTTTTTTATTTCATCCTCCCACCAAACGTCCCGTCCTTTGATCATACTTACCGGCGTACGCGTCCGCGTTAGTACGATCACTCTCTTCACGAACCGGCATTGAACCAATGCATCATCGATTACATTTTTAAGAGGTATTTCCTTATTACCCCTGAATGCGCCGTCGCAGGTAATTACGTATTCAGCTTTTGCATCCTGCAATCGGTCCGCGATACTCTGCGCACTGAAGCCACCGAATACTACTGAGTGAATTGCGCCAATTCTTGCACAGGCAAGTACTGCAATCGCCAGCTCAGGTACCATACCCATATAGATGCAAACTCTGTCTCCTTTTTGGATCCCGTTATTTTTTAGAACATGTGCAAACTGGCAAACCTTATTGTATAATTCCCGATACGTGAGAATACGGTGATGTTCCTCGGGATCATTAGATTCCCAAATGATGGCCGGAGTGTTTGCGTTTTTTTCAAGATGCCGATCTATACAGTTTTCAGTGATGTTCAATTTTCCTTCAATAAACCACTGGATCTTCGGCTCCTTAAAATTCCATTCGAGAACCTTGCTCCATTTTTTCCTCCAGTAAAAATCTTCCGCAACCTCTCCCCAGAATTGCTCGGGATTCTCTACACTCTTTTTGTAAGTTGATACATACTGTTCCAATGACCTGATCTGAAATGGATATGACATAGCAATTATTTCGTGCGCTCAAAATTAGAAAAATAACATCGATGAAATTATTTTCTTAAAAAAACTGATATTGCTTGTATATGTTTGCCACGGATTACACCAATCAACACGGATTTTTTCAGTGATAATCCGTGGCAAACTTTTCGAACCTAAAGTTTTCTCTAAATCATTTTGAATGGATAACAGCTCTGTAAAAGGCATTGGCAAAGTAATAGCTGCCTCTTCTGTAGGAACTATGATCGAATGGTATGACTTTTACATTTTCGGAATGCTTGCCAAAACAATTTCAATTCAATTTTTTCCTGAAGGGAATGCCACAGCTGCCCTGCTTAGTACACTTGCAATTTTTGCCGCAGGTTTTATTGTCCGGCCATTTGGCGCTTTGGTATTTGGAAGACTCGGAGATCTGATCGGAAGGAAATATACCTTCCTGCTCACGCTTGTATTAATGGGTGGATCAACCTTCCTGATTGGCCTTGTTCCGAGCTATAAAGTAATTGGAATTGCAGCACCCTTACTTGTGCTGCTGTTAAGACTCGTGCAGGGTCTGGCTTTAGGCGGAGAG
The DNA here is from genome assembly GCA_036742645.1 of Flavitalea sp. Classification (GTDB taxonomy): domain Bacteria; phylum Bacteroidota; class Bacteroidia; order Chitinophagales; family Chitinophagaceae; genus Flavitalea. The sequence continues at coordinate 12,756 of DAINQQ010000101.1, read as the reverse complement.
TACGGCGGCGCCGCTACCTACGTTGCAGAACATGCACCGGCACACAAACGAGGTTATTATACGTCGTGGATACAAACAACTGCGACCCTCGGCTTATTCGTGGCTCTCGGCGTCATCATGGTCGTAAAACTGAATATGACCGATGAAGCTTTCAATGCAGAATGGGGCGGCTGGCGATACCCTTTCTGGATATCGATATTTCTTGTAGGCGTTTCAGTATACATCCGGTTGAAGATGAAAGAATCGCCGATGTTTTCAAAACTTAAGACAGAAGGCAAGACTTCAGTAAACCCGTTGAAAGAAAGCTTCCGGCATAAAGGCAACTTCAAGATGGTCTTGCTGGCATTGTTCGGTGCCGTTATGGGTCAGGGAGTAATTTGGTACACCGGGCAGTTCTATGCCCAGAACTTTTTAGAAACAAAGGCGATGCTAGATTTTGAGCAAAGTCGTACCATATTACTATGGGCTATCGCATTTGCGACTCCTTTTTTTGTTTTCTTCGGATGGCTAAGTGATAAAATCGGAAGGAAATGGATTATGCTCACAGGAATGCTGCTTGGAATCGCTACCTACCGACCGATCTTCAATACTTTTTTAGAAGATACCCGTGTGGAGGAATGGATGAAAAAACAACCGCTCGCTTCCGAAAGGAATATTAAGATAACGAAGCTCACCGGTACAAGAAACGAATTAGTCACAACAAATACCATTTACTCATATGAAAATGGGACAAGATTTCACCAGGTTAAGACTGACACGCTTTATTACGGAGGTATAATCAATGAGTCGGCTGTTAGGATACCACAGTACAAAGACAAACACCTTTCAACCGGCACTTACTGGAAGTTCGTCGGGCTGGTTTTCCTTCTAATTCTGTACGTCACCATGGTGTATGGACCCATTGCTGCGTTTCTCGTTGAAATCTTTCCAACGAAAATCAGGTATACTTCAATGAGCCTTCCTTACCATATCGGCAATGGTGTATTTGGGGGATTAGTTCCTTTCATCGGTTTACTACTTACCACAACCTACCCTAAAGATCCTCTTGTAGGATTGTGGTACCCCATAGGAGTTGCCGCATTGTGCCTGGTTATTGGAGCTATCTATTTGAGCAATAAAATTGATGAAGAAGTAGCGGACTGAAATCAGTGGCGAGTTATAAGTCGGGAGTGAGGAATTGGCAGTCTGAAATATAAAAAATTATGTTATGAATAACGTCAAGAAAATCCTTGGGATTGTTTGGATGATATTAGGGCCTGCGATCGTTTTTTTACTGATCAGTGGAGCGATTGCCAATATTAATCCTGAAGGGAACAAAGACATTAATAACCCGGTTATCTGGATCATCATTATATCGATTTTTACGCCTATCGCTATAGGACTAATGATCTTTGGATGGTACGCTTTCAAAGGGGAATATGAACATCTACCGGAAAGTTCATCCGAGTTGTGAATTCCTGAAACATTCCCCGGTAAATCAATCTGGCAATTCTGCATATGAAAAAAACATACATATTTATTGCGGCCATGTTGATTTTCGAAATGGCTTCTTCGCAAAAATTCGAGCCTAACTGGTCTTCTTTGAACACGCGTAAAATGCCGGCCTGGTTCCAGGAAGATAAGTTTGGAATCTTCATACACCTGGGGCGTATATGCGGTTCCTGCCTATGCACCGGTAATCACTAATAGCGGCTATAGTTATGGAATGGTATTGGTACCGCATTCACGAAAAGCAAAAAGATTTCAAAGCGTTTCACGACAAAAATTATGGCCGATTTTCAATATCCGCAGTTTGAATCGCAGTTCAAGGCTGAACTATTCAATCCGGACCAGTAGGCCGACGTGTTCAAAAAATCTGGTGCACGTTACGTGGTGCTAACCTCGAAACATCACGAAGGATATTGTTTATGGAACAGCCCGGAGTCAGACAGAGTATGGCAACGGCCATGGAATGCTGTAACAGGAACGCCAAAGCGCGATCTTCTTGGTGACCTCACTAATTCGGTAAGGGCCGCTGGTTTGAAAATGGGTTATTATTATTCATTGTACGAATGGTTTAATCCGCTTTGGCTGCAGGACAAAAAACGATATGTGACCGAGCATATGACGCCTCAGTTTAAAGATCTTGTTACACGCTATAAACCTTCAATTATATTCTCTGACGGTGAATGGGAACTTTCGGACACTGCATGGAGAAGTGAAGAGTTGCTAGCCTGGCTTTTCAATGAATCTCCTGTGGCAAAGGAAGTAGTCGTCGACGATCGCTGGGGTAGTAATACACGAGGAAAGAATACCGGTGCTACCTACACAACTCCTGAATACGGCGCAGGAATGGATCCGGGTGTTATTTGGGAAGAGAGCCAGGGAATCGGACACTCATATGGTTATAATCGCAATGAAAAGCTCGAAGATTATAAAAGTAGCCGCGATCTTATACTAATGCTTGTTGACATCGTTTCAAGAGGAGGCAATCTTCTGCTGGATATCGGACCTACGGCGGATGGACGTATCCCGGTAATTATGCAGCAACGACTCATCGACATGGGTAAATGGTTAGAAAAAAATGGAGAAGGGATTTACGGAACCAGGGCATTCAAACAATCCTATGAATGGAGTGAAGGAAAAAAGCCAGAGAAGAAAGACAGAGTTTTATGGCCGGTTATAATATCAGCGAACAGGTAAAGCCAGGTAAGGAGAATGCCTATATTGAAGCATTTTACACTACGAAAGGCAAAGACCTTTATTGCATTGTTCCAGCCTATAGACAATACATAAAGCTTCGCAACTTTAAGGCTCCGTCGGGCGCGACCGCTGGTATTTTAGGAAACAGCAAATCACTTGGTATAAAGCAAACAGGAAACGACTGTGTCATTGACCTATCTTCAATGAAACCAGGTGATATGCCGTCTGAATTATTTGTAGTAAAGATTAAAAACGGGCTATAAATCGTTTACGAAGACCGAAACGCTACGGGATGATTCAGTTTCTTGTGTAATCCCAAAAAGATGCGGCAATAAATTCGAATTGCAGCCAGTTCAATAAAGAGAAAACAGAATGCCGCTAGCGTTATCAAAGCAATTTGGTTGGCATGTATATGCGTGAACATAACGTCAATCCCAATGAAGGCAGCAGTGATCGGGAAACCAAGTAAACCAATAGCCGCTAACAAAAAAAGAAGTGCCGTGCCTTTTTGTTCATACACATATCCATGAAACTGATTAAGCCTGATATCCTCATCGATATTGTATACTCTTTTCAAACAAGCATATCCCACAATAGTCGCTAGAACAACTCCTGTGATATACATCGCAATCTGTTCCCATTGTACCGACTCCATATTTGTAACTATTCCTCCTAATATAAACAGGTGTGCGATCAATAAATAGTTCCATGCCGTTAAAGCGGATTTTCGGCTGCTAAATGAGTAAAGAATTAGCAAGAGTGCAAGACTAAGGCTGATTACCGCAATGGTCTCTTTACCAGTAGCCAGCATAGTTTCACTACTAAGCAAATACCCAAAAATTGCCAATAGAATAATCGTCGTTATTTTCCCCGCCAGCGTTTCCAAAAAAGTCAATCTCTTACCAACCAATTTAAACGGCATCCATAAGTAACGGTATAATAATCTATCGAGATTCCATTCTTTGATGCTGAGCGTGTAAATAGTATTCCCCCATTTATTACCACGAGTTGCGCTAGCCGGTTTGTAGTGGAAGTATTGGCGATGGATCAAATAATTCAGCACAGAAGGTGACACCAGCAATTGATAAGTCCTTAAAAAAGCATTGCCTGCAAAATGTATCAATGCTAAAACGTGAAAGCCCAATGCTACTTCGATGAACATAATACCTATCTGTGCCGCTGAACCATATGCGATCTGAGTTTTTACCGTTGGCTGAACCCTGGCTATGAATGTAGCTATAATACCTGTTAATGCTCCAATAACAATGATCGTCACTTTCAACCAAAACATATCCTGCCAAAAGGGATGGGTTCGCAATAAAAGAAAAACACCGATATGAATCGACAAAGAACCATAGAAGATAGCGCTCGAGGATGTTGGGCCTTCCATTGCCCTCGGTAGCCAGGATGTGAACGGAAGTTGCGCGGATTTAGCTACGGCTGCTAATACAATCATGATGGAAATAAAAAGGGCCTTGCCCCCGTGCTGAGTGTCTACAGCCATCGTTTTCGCCTCGGTCAATTGAGTGAAACTGATGTTCTGATGTGTTAAATGATGCATCATCCACATAACCAGAATTAATGCAATATCACTAACGCGGTAAATGGACAAGACCTTAAATCCGTTTTTCACAGGTAAATAACGGTTTCGATAAAAAGCAATTAATAAGAAAGAAGAAAGACCGATTACTTCCCATCCCATAAAAAAGGTTTCAAAATTGCCGCCAAAAATAATGAGATTATAACCTGTAAGAAAGATTAGGAGCGTATTAAAGAAACGCTTGAATCCTTCATCCCTGTGCATATAATAACGGCTGAAGCTGGCCACGAGGAAAAAAACCAATGCTCCAACCATACTGTAAACCGCCGTGATTTGGTCGTAATAGAATTGAATAACGAATGTAAAACCTGCAGTCTCATAAAGTGTGATAAGCTTTTCCGTGACGGGTTTAAAATCATTTTTACTCCACATTACTGCAACGGTAATCGACACAACGATATAAACAATCGTTGTGATCTGTGCAATGAACGAAATACTTTTCTCCTGTTTGTTACTCAGAATGAGAGTTACAAAAAAAGAAAGCAATGGCAGGAGTATAAAAGCAGAAAGTAAAAAATTCATGAAATTTATTTTAACAAATAGACGGGAAGGTTTTCCCTGGTGGCATCCGTAATATGATTCGTCTCCATTTCTTTAGCCGATTCGATGAATGACAGCATATCATCTATGCTTTCCAACGTATTCGTAATGGGAAGATATTTCTGGAATGCTCCATCGTGGAAATAGTAAAAAGTATTTTCTTCAGGGTGTAGGGCTACAATATGCACCCATTCGTTGTTATACCACTCGAACACTTCGGGTGACGACTGTATTGCTTTCAATACAATTTCTGGTCGATGCTCTACAATCACCAACAACCTCACGGGATCATGCACCTCGATCATCTGCCAGGGTAATCCCGGACGCAAATCACCATCACTGCTGTTTGCAACACCAAACAAACCCATTACGTTGTGTGGTAGTTTTGTACCGGCGCCCATTTTGATATTGTCGACTCTTGAAAAGTAATATTCCAGATTAATTCCACCACATACCAGCCCTATTGGTTTCATCACATTGGTTAAAACATTTCCTTCAGGATCGGTTTGGTAATCATAGGAGTTCAGGAAAGCCCTTCTATCCAGGAAAACTCCCTTGGTCAGACTTCTTCTTCCTACTACACATAATGTATTTGTACCATGACCAAGTTCAGGTCTTGGTTCAAACAACGAAACCGATCTGCTTAAAATATCCTTCCTTACTTTTTTTATTTCCTGTTTTGTATTGATCGAGGCAAACCTTCTGGAACGTTCTTTAGCATTTAGGCCTAGCGCAATTTCAAAGGAGTTTTTGTCAATCATATGTTGATTCGAATTTTCTCTATTCAGGATTTGCCCATCATAATATCCAATTATATCTGCCGCAGTGTCGTGCATACATCCGACAAACTGGGTTTGTCGGGGAATGTGGATTCCTTTTACAGCCAACATTTCTCTTACTCTTCGATCATTGAGTATGAAAGCCATCACTCTTGCGTTGGTAGCTCCGGGCCTGCCGCTACAAGCCCCACAATCGTGTGCTCCATGATGCGGATTATTAGCGCTGCTGCTTCCATGCGCGACGATATAAACGATAGGCGAAAAGGTCTGCAACAAGCCAATTCCGCGCAAAAATCCCTCCGCTCTTGCACTCATTTCATCTAAAGTATATCCTATCTGTAGCCCGTTTTCTTTTTCGTTTGTGCTACGATTCTCTACGGTAAGAACCGAGGTTTTTGTCATGTGACCATAGGCATTCGAAATCGCCGGGCTCATTTTCGGACTGAACATATTTTGTACTGTTCTTATAAAGGCCCAGAAACCGTAAAGAATGCTTAGGACAAAACCGCTCAAAAAACCATGGGTGTGTTTGGTGTACAAAGGCTCGGATTTTTCATTTTCATTGGCCTGGTACTCCTTAATCAGGTATCTAGGAGTAACAGGTGCCGGGCACAGCTTATCATAAAATTTACTTCCCTCCTGCTGAAAATAAAACTCAACACCGAAGAAGCCCGGTGCACCAAATGTTTCGCACTTTTTATCTGTTGCTTCAATATGCCGGCGTATAGAACATTCCCTTTCGTCAATACAGAAAATAGCCTGGAACGAGGGCGTGTCAGATTTCGCCTTCTCCCGGTCAGCCAAAAGTATTCCGGCTAAAACCGAATCATAGTAGCTCCACTCAAAAGCATTCTGCCATAATTCTATCACCTGCGCCAGCTCTGTTTTTTGAACATCCTCAAAGAGATCGACCGGCGGTTTGGTTACACCGTTAGCTAAAGGGGACCAATCTTCACCAAGTTCATGATCAAGTGTGTCCAGTTCAAGCAACAGCTCAAACACCACAAGTTCATGCAGCGTAATCTGTTTTCTATCCAACAATGTTTGAGGATTATCTTCAACAGCCGATACAAAGCCGCTCCACCCCTGATGGGCAAACTGTTGATCGAATAAATATTGCTCGAAATATTCTTCTTTACCGACGACTCTTTTCAATAAACTGGTGATGGTATAATCACCACTTAAGAATAATTGCCGTATTTTCTTCGTTTTAAAAAAACTGGAAAAATTATTCTGTTCAATTACTTTCACGCTTTGCAAAAAGGATTGGTTGGCAACCGGGAATCTGCCAATAGCAATTCCCTGGTCAAGGTAGCTGCACAAAATCCTAAACAATAAGGGATGTACACGATTGTCGAGATCAATCGCATAATTCTCCTTCCAAAAACAACGAAGCCGACCAATACGTGGCTCGTTAACCGTATCGTATTCCTTGCTGATTAATTTTTGCTTCCATTCACCGATCGCTTCCAGGCCCTTTATGCTCGCTATCACCATTTGCAGCACATCTTCTCTTATTCTGCCATTGACATATAGTTGCCTGAATTCGGGCAGCTGCAGACTAACCTGGAAACCAAAAATTTGAGAAGCTTTAAAGATCGCATCATAAAACTTCATGTGTTGAAAAGCATGTAAAGAATTATGATGGATGAAATCCTTTAGCGCCTGTTGCGAAGGAAGAAAATGCTTTAGCTCATGCAGCACATGGCTTTCGCTAAAATGAGCATGGGCCTTCTTTGCGGCGTGTTCTTTATGATGGACTATTTTTTGTACGGTGCTTTGCATCCTAGTTATTTTGAGTTATCATTTTCTTATCCTTTTCAACAACAACTCCATTGTCAAACATATCATCGTGCTCAGAATGAACATGGACGGCATCTTCCATCTCATACGCTTTCTTAAAGTTTTTCAACCTGACAGAAATATTCTTCTCTTTGGAACCCCCGTTCAGGAAATCCCGAATAAGCTCGAGGACATCATAGTCTATGTAGACAGTGTTCGCCGCGTCGATTACAACCTTACTGTTCTCCGGCAGGTGCGCAAGTGTCTGCTTAATTGCCGCCTTGTTTAAAAACGATACTTCCTGGGCCAAATCAATGTGAATGGTTTCACCTTCGTGATGCCTTTCCTTTTTGAAGAAATAGGCAAGCTTCATATTTCCTTTAAGAATGAAGATCACGCTCACAGCGAGGCCGATCCCTACCCCTTTCAACAGATCAGTAAGTACCACAGCAATCACAGTAGCAATGAATGGTACGAACTGGTATTTGCCGGCATGCCACATATGCTTAAACACTTTCGGACTTGCCAGTCTTAATCCGATCATGATCAGGATGGCTGCCAGGCAGGCCATTGGAATTTTATTCAGTAGTCCCGGAATAACCAGGATGGTCAGCAAAAGAAATACTCCGTGTGCAATCGCAGACATTCTCGTCCTCGCACCGGCATTTATGTTTGCCGTCGTTCTGACGATCACTGAGGTCATTGGAAGACCACCCACAAGCCCGGATAAGATGTTGCCTACACCCTGCGCTTTCAGCTCTTTGTTTGCGCTCGAGAATCTTTTCAGTGGATCCATCTTGTCGCTGGCCTCAAGACATAGTAAAGTTTCAATGCTTGCCACGATGGCAATCGTCGCACCGACAATCCATACTTTCGAACTGGCAAATGCAGTGAAGTCTGGATTCGTGAATTGCCCGATGAATTCATTGAAAGAAGAGGCTGTCGGTAACGTAACCAGGTGTTCCTGGGATATCGCGAGATTTGAACCGGTAGCTTTGAAAACTTCGTTGATAACTATGCCAACGACCACTACCACCAGTGCGCCTGGAACGACCTTTATTTTTTTCAGAAAGGATACTTTGTTGAACGCGACCAATATCGCAATTGAAACCACTGTTACGATGATCGCCCCAAGATGCGCATAATTGATCGAGTTGATGATCTCCGTGAAGAACCCCGTTTCAGAGCCCTTTTCCAGGGCAAAGAAATCGCCCTCATGCGCTTTATCGTAACCGATAGCATGCGGAATTTCCTTTTTTATAATAATGATACCTATGGCTACAAGCATTCCCTCAATAACACAGGTGGGGAAATAACTTGAGATAGTACCTGCTTTGAAGAATCCAAGAGTCAACTGGATTGCGCCGGCAATTACGACCGCAACCAGAAACACTTCATAACCCAAATCAGTAATTGCAGCTAATATGATAGCGATCAGTCCGGCGGCAGGGCCCGAAACGCTAACATGCGAGCCGCTTAAGGATCCAACTACAATACCGGCGATTACTCCGCAGATAATTCCCGCGAATGGTGGCGCGCCACTGGCTACAGCAATACCTAAACAAAGCGGCAATGCTACCAGGAACACTACCATGCCCGACAATAGGTCGGTCTTTAAAAACTTCGTGGATATGTTCATATTAGATGGATTTTATTTATGAGTGATAAACTTGTGACACGATTTCCTTTGCTTCTGAATCACTCATTTGTCCATCGGCTGATCGACTTATCCGTGAGTCTGCCTTCGTTCTTTGAGTGAGATTTTTGAAGAAGTCTACCTGTCCGTTTTCGATATTATAAACACCACCCACGATTCCGATTTGTTTATTTTCGAACATCTCTTTTACGATCTTGCTCCGCCTTAATATTTCTTCGAGGCTGTTTTCGACGTTGGCGTACGCCACTTTATCATTGAACATGTAATCTTTATCGTCGAGCATTGCCTTCGTAATCGAAGGCTGAATACGAATGAGGAGATCAGTAAGATGACCATCAGTAATACCTTGCTTTGCACTTTTTATAGCACCGCATTCGGTGTGTCCTAAGACCATTAACACTTTGGATCCAATATATTTTACAGCGTATTCGATACTGGCAAGAATGTCATGGTTGACGATATTTCCTGCTACCCTGATACTGAACAGGTCCCCAAGACCCTGATCAAATATTAATTCAACAGATGTTCTGGAATCCATACAACTTAAAATAACAGCGAATGGATATTGTCCTTCCCGTGTCTGATTGAGCAGCTCCAGGTGATCGTGATCTGCTTTAAGATTGTTAATAAATCTTCCGTTACCATCTCGTAACAACTCGTAACCCCGATACGGCGTAAGAGTTTCTAAGTATTCCTTTGAATGCTTTTTCATCATATAAGTATTTTAATTTGCTATCGGGAACCCGAAAGCATTGCGCAGTAAATGAGTGTTTAAGTGAATAGCAAATGAGAGACAGCTTTGTTTAAGCTGTTAAAACAAAAAAAGAAGATGATGAATTAAGCATTCGGAGGCGGAACATGAACTTCGCCGTGAAAAGCATTGTAGATGCCAGAGTTCTCGCATTTATGATTTTGCGAGGCTATTGAGGTAAAATATTCAGCAATGTGATTGTCGTGAAGATATTCTTCTGAAACAGAGTTGATCCCTGATGGCGCTTTTTCCTCGGTTGTATTTCCAAATGTATTTGCTGCTTCTTCTTCACTCGAACAATGAGAGGACGAACCAGAGAAAGAGTTACTATGTTTAGCTAGTTCTCGCTGACTTTCATACACGAAAGGAAGACTTACCGTAAGCCACACCAATGCCAGTATCAGGAAAACGGCAGATAGCTTTTGGGACAATTGATATGTTCTTTTATTCCTATTCATGAAAAATGTCGCTGCAAAATACCAAATAATATTTTTCGAACCAAACCTTTCGTCAATCAAAAAACGCAAATTCCGGTCAGCGATCTTGATTTGATGCTAAAATTCAAAAAATCCTTTCGCCCCGTGAGAAAAAAATTCTTGCCACCTGCCAAACACAAAACCATACCATAGTTCATTGCTGTGAACTTGTATAACGCGGAATTAACAAACTTGTTGAAGGCTGCATAATTTTATTAGAGCGCTCCCCGTGTCAATCTTCAAAAGCTAACAGGTGTTATTATTTTCAGGACTGCTAAAAAACTATTTTTGGTAGTCACAGCGGGGAGTATCCCGATAGTGTTTACAATCGAACTTTCTAATCGTTTATATGAAACCATACGAACTACTACTAAACGACAACAAGCTCTGGGCTTCCAAAAAGCTCGCTGAAGACCCAGGATTTTTTGACCGCCTTTTTCACTTACAATCGCCTGAGTTTTTGTGGATAGGATGCAGTGACAGTAGAGTTCCTGCAAATGAGATTACGGGGACAGACCCAGGCGAGATCTTTGTTCACCGAAATATTGCAAATCTTGTGATCAATACTGATGTGAATTTGCTTGCAGTTCTCGATTATGCGGTTAACCATCTTAAAGTGAGGCATGTGATCGTATGCGGTCACTACGGCTGTGGTGGCATTAAAGCAGCACTTGCAAACACGGACTACAAACCGGTGTTGAATATGTGGCTGAGAAATATCAAAGACGTGTATCGTTTACACCGAAACGAATTAGACGCTTACCCTGATGATGAATCCCGCAGTGACAGGCTCGTTGAATTAAACGTTAGGGAAGGTGTAATGAATCTGGCAAAGACCTCCATAATTCAACGCGCATGGCAGAACGAACAGCGTCCCGATCTCCACGGCTGGGTGTACGGGTTAAAAGACGGAATTATTAAACCCGTTTTTGAAATGAAATCAGGCACACATATTGACCCGATTTACGAGTACGACAATCTTTGAATTTGCAGATACAAGGCTTAAATAATATAGTGTGAAACACTGCTTATGACGGACAGGCAGGAAATTGATATCCTTATTGTCCTTCATAGCGTAGAGTATGGCTTGACAAACGTGAACTGGACAAAATCATTGAACGCTCACGCACAATATGGCGATAAAATCTGTCCGGATTATCATCAAAAGAAGAAGCACGACTTCCTTGGCGACTCCTTCGACTTTGATTAATGCCAGAAACTGGATTATTGAAGCTGTCCTTACGGGCAGCCTTTTTTACTTTTAGTAGAACTACTGCTTATGAACAAACTCCAACTTTCGATTCTTTTTCTTACGCTGCTTGTGATTGGAGGCTGTAATAACAATGAGAAAGAAAAAAAGGAAATCGCTACTGCACAAAATGATAGTGAGGACTGGGCATTGATCCCTTTTATCAAAGTTGATTCACTGAATCCGATCCTCGGACCGGGAACCGGGGAATTCAATTGTCCCGTGATCCGGCGTAAAATAAAATGGGAAAACAAAGACGTCTTCAATCCCGCAGCTATTGTCAAAGACGGAAAGGTCTTTATGTTGTACCGGGCTGAAGATACAATCGGTAAATACGCCGGCACTTCCAGAATAGGGCTTGCGGAAAGTAATGATGGACTTCATTTTGTACGTCATCCGGAACCTGTATTTTTTCCAGATAACGATGCGCAAAAAAAATATGAATGGGAAGGCGGTTGTGAAGATCCCCGACTTGTACAGGGCGAAGGCGGCACGTATATACTTACTTATACTGCGTATGATGGCGATAAGGCCAGACTGATGATCGCTTCTTCAAAAGATTTAAAAAAGTGGACAAAACATGGCCATGCATTTGCAAATTCATACAACGGAAAATACGTTGATAACTGGTCGAAATCGGGTTCGATTGTTTCAAGGTATACTGATGACGGTAACATCGTTGCAACGAAAATCAATAATAAATACTGGATGTACTGGGGCGATGTTAACATCTGGGCTGCTGTATCTGACGATCTGATTCATTGGAGCCCGATCCTGTATAATGAAGGAGAAAAGCCCGGGATCGAATTGCGCCATAATTCGGTTGAAATACCTGAAGTAAAAATTGTGTTCGGTCCCAGAAAAGGAAAGTTCGATAGCGATCTCGTTGAACCTGGACCACCCGCGATGATAACAGATAAAGGCATCGTTCTAATTTATAACAGTCGCAATGTTCCTTCAATCGGTGATTCGAGTTTGGCAGAAGGGACCTATGCGGCTTCACAGATATTACTCGACAAAAACGACCCCACCAAAGTTGTGAGTAGAATGGATGGTTACTTTATGAAACCGGATAAGAACTACGAAATCTCCGGCCAGGTAAATCATGTTTGTTTCGTTGAAGGGCTGGTAAACTTCAAGGATCGGTGGTTTTTATATTATGGCACTGCTGATTCGAAGATCGCAGCAGCAATAAAATAATATGTATTATGTAAGATGTATCATGGACTATGTACAAAGT
>DAINQQ010000100.1:0-19711 GCA_036742645.1 Flavitalea sp. | reverse complement strand
AATTATGATTTCACAACGAGGGCAATTCCTGAAAGGTGGTGGGCACGTATGTACAGAGATGTATTGGCTGACCTAAAAGAAGCGGATAGGTTAGTAGCAGCCAGCACGAGCTTAGACGCTGCTACTAAAGCGAATCAACAAGCGATGATTGATATTATGCAGGTATATACCTTTCAGATTTTAGTAACTACATTCGGAGATGTGCCATATTCCGAAGCATTGGACGTAGAGAAACCGTTTCCCAAATATGATGAAGCCAAAACTGTGTACTATGAACTGCTAACAAGATTAAGTGCAGATATTGGCAAGTTGAGCACAGCTGCTGGTGGGTTTTCTGCCGTTCAGGACTTTATAGGTCAGGGTAGTATCAGCAAGTGGATAAAATTTGCAAACTCATTGCAGGTGCGAATGGCAATGACCATTGCAGATGACGATAATGCTAAAGCAAAATCATTATTTGAAACAGCGGAAGCAAAGGCCATTACCAGCCCGGTTGATAATGTTATTTTCAAATATCTCGCTGGTTCCCCTAACACGAATCCAATTTGGGTGGACATCGTCCAAAGTGGAAGGCAGGATTATGTCGCGGTAAAACCCTTAGTTGATAAGTTAAAAACTATTGGTGACCCACGTTTGCCTTTATTCTACAAACCCAACAGTGACGGAGAATACCTGGGTGGTATTGTAGGTGGAGTAAATACTTTTGCCAGTGTTGCAAGGCCCAACGATAAAATATCGGCCCCTGATTTTTCGGCTGTACTTGCTGACTATGCTGAAATGGAATTTTACCGGGCAGAAGCAAAAGAAAGGGGTTACACTGTTGCTGGCACAGCCGAATCGCATTACAATAATGCGATTACAGCATCGATCATTTCCTGGGGTGGCACTGCGGCTGATGCTGCTGCTTACCTCGCCAAACCAGGTGTTGCATATGGTACTGCAGCGGGTACGTGGAGAGAAAAAATTGGAACTCAAAAGTGGATAGCTCTGTACAACCGCCCTGTTGAAGGCTGGATAGAAATTCGCAGGTTTGATTTCCCTGTTTTGGCTGCTCCTGTTGCCGCGAAATCTGGCTTCCCGAACAGGTTCTCCTATCCCGGAGCTGAGCAAACACTGAATCCAACAAACTACAAAACAGCAGCGGCAAAATATGGCGGTGATAAAGTAGAGAGTAAATTATTCTGGGATAAATTTTAAGGACTTCAATTAGCAAATTTGAAGATTTGGAAATTTGAAGATGTAATCGCAGTTTATCTGTTCATTTTCCAATTTTCAAACTTTCAAATTCGCAAACTGAATTAAAGACTGGTCGAATATTCGGCCAGTCTTTTTTTATTTTAGGTTGGAGTAATACTTACTTTTGAAAAAAATTACCATGGAACAACAAAATCAGCAGCCGAATCAGTTGAACATAGAGATTTCCGAGGAAGTGGCCGAGGGAGATTACGCGAATCTCGCCATTATCACTCATTCGCACGCTGAATTTGTAATCGACTTCGTAAATGTTATGCCTGGTACTCCTAAAAGCAAGGTCAAATCCCGGATAATTCTTACTCCTCAGCATGCCAAACGTTTCATGAAAGCACTAACTGAAAATGTCACCCGTTTCGAATCAATGAACGGCAAAATCCAGGACCTCGAAGATGTACAAATCCCAATGAACTTTGGAGGACCGACGGCGCAAGCCTGAGACGGAGTCGGGAGTAGGGAGTCGAGAGTCGGGAGTCGGGAGGACAAGAGTTCGGAGGAAGCGGTGGGATTGTTTTAAATAAATTTTTCGGGGTGAGTCATCATATACCAGATTAGCTTTCCAACCTCTGTGTTTAAGGCAATCAATTCGAGATACTCTGCCGATTCGACATAGGAAAAATCCTTTGCAAATTCTATCCAAACTTCAGTTTCGGTATTTTCAGATTCGCAATCATTTAATTTACTGATGAAGTATTTCTTAAAAATTCTCCTTTTGTGTGCTTCTGCTAGATTTGCACAGACGCTTCTGGATGATCTTCTGATCTGGGATGTCAACGAGAATTTCTCTTCATCGGGAAATTTCTTGGATACCGAGTGAATTCTTAACGCCAGTAAATATCCCTTTTGGTAAGCTAGCAAATCTTTGTAATGTCCCATTCTTTAAGTTTACGTCACTTTTTAGCAATCAAAGTTGAACAAGTAGTTTCGCTCCAAACTAGGAACTCCAAACTCCGAACTCCGAACTCGGAACTCCGAACTCCCGACTCTCAAAGTATTCCCTCATCCGCAAAACTATAATACCCCTCCTCGCTGACGATAATATGGTCGAGGACCTTGATGTCGAAGTATTTTGACGCTTCTTTTATTTTATGGGTGAGTTCCTCATCGGCGCGGCTGGGAAGGAGGTTGCCGGATGGGTGGTTATGGCATAGAATGATACTTACTGCGTCTTCTTCGAGCGCTTTCCTTAAGATAATGCGAGGATCAGCCACCGTTCCGGTTATTCCCCCTTCGCTGATTATTTCATAGTGATTGATCCGGTTTGCCCTGTTTAAGAACACGACAACAAACACCTCGTGGTGATGATCCTTCAGCAAGGCCTGCAGGTACTCCGCGATCTCCCGGCTGTATCTTACAACGGGCTTATCGAGCGATAAACTGGCTTGCCGTCTTCTTCCGATTTCGAGTGCCGCCGCGATCGTGATGGCCTTTGCATCGCCAATCCCTTTAACCTTCGTCAGGTCTTTGACGGAGAGCTTCCCAAGCCCATTCAGACTGTTTTTTCCCAGCTGTAACACCTCCTTCGCCAGGTCTACCGCGCTCTTGTCCCTCGTTCCATTATGTATAAGAATTGCCAGGAGTTCCGAATCGCTGAGGTTTTCTGCACCTTTCGATCGTAATTTTTCCCTCGGCCTATCGTCCTTCGCCCATTGCCTTATTGAGTATTTCTGCGCTTGCATCGGTCAATAGAATCTATTAGTTTTATGAACTACAGTAACAGGAAAGCGTAATAAGTAGCATCATTGTCCGTTATTGTAACAAATCCGGTCCAAACCTATTGAAAACAAAATCAGTATCTATGAAACGTAAATCTACATTCTCAGCCATCGGCGGCTATCAACCGTTTCTTTTTTGCATTGGCATGTACTTCGTCGCTTTGTTTTTCTCGATTTTTATTTGTTCGGCTATCTTCTACGCTATTAATCCCAAGAAATCATTAGCTAAAACGGACAATAACAGCACCGACAAAACTGCGATGGTCACGTCAGCAAAACCTGTTCTGTTATCAGTCGCAAAATAACACAGGGACGTGTGAACTTTATGTGCCTGGCACCACTGTGATTTGTTGTTTTCAACAACGAAAAAATTTATCTCTGGCTTTTATCCCTAATCCCTTTCATAGATTATCTTCGCCGCACATAAACGCGGTATGGAAACACCACCTAAGATCTTTTCCGGCACTGGTTCACAATACCTTGCAGAGAAAATCGCCCACAAGTTCGGCGTGCCGTTGGGCAAAATAACGATATCAAGGTTCAGTGATGGTGAGATCCAGCCCGTTTTCCAGGAGAGCATCCGCGGAGGCATGGTGTTTCTGGTTCAAAGTACTTTCTCCCCAGCCGAAAATATCCTCGAATTGCTTTTGATGATTGACGCTGCAAAGCGTGCTTCTGCCTATAAAGTAGTTGCTGTTCTTCCTTATTACGGATATGCCCGGCAGGATAGAAAAGATAAGCCCCGGGTTGCAATTGGTTCCAAACTCGTGGCCAACATGTTGGTTGCTGCTGGGGCCGACAGGGTGATCACGATGGACCTTCATGCACCACAAATACAGGGCTATTTTGATATCCCCGTTGATCATCTTGACAGCTCGGCCATTTTTATACCTTACATTGAGCAACTTCAACTCGAAAACCTTACCTTTGCGGCCCCCGACGTGGGAAGTGCTAACAGGATCAGGGAAATTGCTACTTATTTCAATGCAGAAATGGTTATTTGTGATAAACATCGAAAGCGTGCGAATGAAATCGCGAGCATGGTGGTAATTGGTGATGTGACAGATAGAAACGTAATCTTAATTGATGATATCTGCGATACCGGAGGCACTTTGGCAAAATCGGCAGGCCTGTTAAAAGAAAAAGGTGCAACAAGCATCAGAGCTCTTTGTACTCATCCTGTATTAAGCGGGAACGCTTATTCAAACATCGAAAATAGCGTGTTGGAGGAGTTGGTAGTGTGTGATACAATTCCTTTGAAACAAAAGATTTCAAAATTAAAGGTATTAAGTGTAGCCGACTTGTTTGCCGTAGCGCTTAGAAACGCATTTGAAAACAGAAGCATTACGGGCTTATTTATTCACAGCCAAATGCGGAACAAGTGAATTAGCAAATGGGAACGGAAACGGTGTGAACCGTAGACACCTGTATTAAGTTTCAAATTTTCAAATTAAACCACATACAATGAAGACGATTACAATCGAAGGACAACTGAGGACCGAGACTGGCAAAAAAGTCACCCGCCGGCTTCGCTCTCAGGGCTTGGTACCTGGTGTAATTTACGGGGGTGCCCAGGAGATCAATTTTGCTGCTCCTGTTTTGGCTTTTAAGCCGTTATTATATACACCGGATTTCCAGTTGGCCGAAATTAAAGTAGGCAGCGACAGTTACCGCTGCATTTTAAAAGATGTTCAGTTAAATAAAGTAACCGATGAGTTAGCACATCTTGATTTTCTGCAATTGGTTGAAGACAAGAAATTGATTGCTACAATTCCTATTAAATTTACCGGTACTGCTGCCGGTGTAAAGGGCGGTGGTAAGTTGGAAACAAAAATGAAAACTTTAAGAGTCAAAACTTACCCAAAGTTCTTAAAAGAAAACATCGAGGTAGATTTGACCAACCTGGAACTAAATGAAAACATTCGGGTGGAAGACGTGAAAGATGAAAATCTTGAAATACTCAATTCACCGCGTATTCCAATTGCTTCTGTAGTTATGACAAGGCAATTGAAGCAAGAAGAAGCAACAACGGGACCCGCTCCGGCGGCTGCTGCAACACCAGCTGCACCTGCTGCAGCTGCTGCGAAACCCGCAGCCGCAAAACCGGCCGGCGCTTCAAAAAAATAATTGTCTATTTGTTTAGTCAACAGCCCGGCCATAAACCGGGCTTTTGTTTAACAGGAAGCCAGAAATACTACTTTTAGAGTATACGATATCTCGGTTTTTTTAAAGAGTTTAGCATGGCAAAATTCCTTATTGTCGGTTTAGGTAACATTGGTGTAGAATATCAGAATACCAGGCATAATATAGGGTTTGACATAGCCGAGGCATTCGTAGCAAAACATCAATCTCAATTCAAAGTCAGCAGGCTTGCCGAGTTGGCGGAGGTAAGATTCAAGGGGAAGAGCGCAATCGTCATCAAGCCTACGACATATATGAACCTTAGCGGGAAAGCTGTTAAATACTGGATGGATATAGAGAAAATCGTGCTCGATTCTGTTTTGGTTTTGGTGGATGAAGTGGCATTACCTCTAAACAAAATGCGTTTGCGCCCCTCAGGTAGTGATGGTGGACATAACGGCTTGAAAAGTATCCAGGAAATCCTCCAAACGGATAAATACCCCAGATTACGTTTTGGCATCGGCAATGACTATCCTAAAGGGAGGCAGGTCGATTATGTGCTTGGAGACTGGAGCCCGTCGGAGTTGCCCGTCGTTAAAGTGAAAATCGACAAATGTGTGGAGGTCATCGAAAACTTCATGACCATAGGGATAGAAAGAACCATGAACGAAGTCAATAATTTGGAATTTATACTATGATTTATTGAATTGAATCTTTATTTTCGCCATAATATCGGTCTAGTTTAATATTTTGATATTCAATTCCTATGTAGAATCAGGCCCCCCGTCTTTCCAGACAATGAAACCAAAAAACAATTATCTCAGTTAAATTCTTATTTGAATATGAAGATATTCTGTGTAGGCCGTAATTATGTAGCTCATATAAAGGAATTGGGGAACGAAATTCCAGATGAGCCCGTCATATTTATGAAGCCCAAAAGCGCTTTATTGCAAGCACATACTCCCTTCTATTATCCTGAATTTACTAACGAATTGCATCACGAATGTGAACTTGTTTTGCGCATTTCCAAAAACGGGAAGTATATACAAGAGAGATTTGCCAGTAAATATTACGATGCTGTGACTGCAGGAATAGATTTTACAGCGAGAGATATCCAAAATGAATTAAAGGAAAAAGGCCTTCCCTGGGAGAAAGCTAAAGCCTGGGATAACTCTGCGGTAATTGGAAAGTGGATACCTCTTCAAAATGTAAAGAATAAGAAGGATATCAACTTCTGTCTTTATAAAAATAAAGAACTCGTTCAGCAGGGGAACTCATCATTAATGATCAACAGCTTCGACAAAATTGTTGCCTATATCTCAAACTATTTTTCAGTGAACATCGGCGACCTCGTTTTCACGGGCACTCCTGCCGGCGTTGGCGAGTGTGTTGTGGGTGATGAATTGGAACTTTTTATAGAAGATGAAAGCCTGGTGACTCTCGAGATCAAATAAGTTAGAAGTATGAAGTATGAATACGAAGTCTTGTTTTTGATCCCGCTTTATAGGCGGGATTTTTTTTGTACAAATTTATTCACGCAAAGGACGAATAGCAGGACAACTGGATATCATACTTCATATTTCATACCTGACACTTCGTACATCGTACATAGTACATCGTACATTTGTCGATAGTTTGTTTCCTATGATAGATTACAGCATTTTACTGAAAGCCTACCGCCTGATGTATGCGGCCAAAATAATGGCGGATACTTATGAAAACAACAGGCAAATTTGTAAGTATGTTCACTCTACATCAAGAGGTCACGAAGCAATACAGTTAGCGACTGCTTTTCAATTATTGCCCTGTGATTTTGTAAGTCCATATTACAGAGACGAAAGTTTGCTACTTGGGTTGGGTTTTTCTCCATATGACCTGATGTTACAGTTGCTTGCGAAGAGAAATGACATCTTCTCGGGAGGGCGAGAGTATTACTCACATCCTAATTACAGAGGCGGAGACAAACCTACAATTATTCATCAAAGCAGCGCTACAGGTATGCAGGCAATTCCGTCGACGGGTATTGCTCAAGGGCTAAAATTTCTGGAGGAAACAGGTTCACGACTTTTAAAAAAGGGCAATCTCGGCGAGAGCCCCATTGTGATCTGTTCGATTGGCGATGCCAGCCTTACTGAAGGAGAAGTAAGTGAAGCATTCCAGGTCGCGGTATTGAAAAAACTTCCAATAATTTACTTGGTGCAGGATAATGGATGGGGTATCAGTGTAACTGCAGAAGAAGCCAGGGCCTTTGATGCATATGACTTTGCTGCTGGTTTTCCTGGAATGCAGCGCATACGGATCGACGGAAGTGACTTCGGCGAAAGCTATTTTGCTATTCGGGATATTATCTCTAAGGTTCGGTCTGAGAGAATCCCTTTCATTGTTCAGGCACGCGTTCCATTGTTGGGTCATCATACAAGTGGAGTACGCAAAGAATTTTATCGTACAGAAGAAGACCTGCGTAATGAATCAAAAAATGATCCTGGTCCAAAATTGCGCGCGCGATTGTTGGAATCTGGAATACTCGAAGACGACATCGTGAGATTGGAGAAGGAAATTTCGCTCGAAATCGGTCAGCAATTTGAGAAAGCGAAAAATGAAGAGGAACCTGACCCGGCCTCTGTTGAAAAACATGTATTTGCTCCTACGCCTGTATTGGAAGAAAAAGGCAGTCGTGTGTCAGCGAACAAGGATAAGATAGTGATGGTCGACGCGGCGTTATATGCTATCAGGGAAATCATGGAAGAATTTCCCGAGGCGATATTTTATGGACAGGATGTTGGAAAGAGATTGGGTGGAGTATTTCGTGAAGCAGCTACTTTGGAAGATCAATTCGGAGAGCATCGGGTTTTCAATACGGCCATACAGGAAGCATATATAATAGGATCTACCGCGGGTTTGTGTGCAACCGGCCTAAAGCCTATTGTCGAAATACAATTCGCAGATTACATTTATCCCGGGTTTAATCAACTCGTAACAGAGCTTTCCAAATCGTGTTACCTGAGTTGTGGAAAATTTCCTCTTCAGGTTATTATCCGCGTTCCCACCGGTGCGTATGGAGGAGGAGGTCCATATCACAGCAGCAGCATTGAGACGACACTGCTTTCTATTAAGGGTATCAAGGTCGCGTATCCCTCGAATGCGGCAGATATGAAAGGATTAATGAAGGCAGCTTTTCACGATCCGAATCCTGTGGTCATGCTTGAACACAAAGGTCTTTACTGGAGCAAGGTTCCTGGAACAGAAGACGCAAAAACGGTTGAGCCTGCCCGTGATTATGTTCTTCCATTAGGTAACGGGATCAAAGTGGTGATTGCGGATGAAGCAAAAGTGGCGGTAGGGGAAACATGTTGTATCATAACTTATGGAATGGGTGTTTATTGGGCCAAAGCCGCAGCAAAAAATTTCCCGGGCTTAATAGATATAGTAGACGTTCGAACACTGTTTCCGTTGGATGAGGAGTTGATTTTTTCTACAGTGAAGACGCATGGTAAATGCATTGTCCTTACGGAAGAACCAAAAAACAATTCTTTTGCCGAAGCACTTGCAGGAAGAATATCCAGAGCGTGTTGGCAATGGTTGGACGCACCTGTTGAAGTTATCGGCGCGTTAAATTTACCCGCTGTCCCCATGAATGTTTACCTTGAACAAACTATGATACCGAATCCACAAAAGTTAACAGATGGTATCAGTAGTCTTCTTCGCTCCTAAATTCAAAACTTTCTTCCAGCTGAAAAAGCCATCAAACTTTTCATCAAACAGTCTACTAGATAAGTAGATTGCATTTATATCACCGACTTTCGCCGCTTATAATATTTTAACACACTCGTTATAACAAAAAGCTCCTTTTTTACGTAGAGTATCGTACTTCAAACCATAAGCTGCCATGAAGAACAAGTTCCTGAAGGGAGCTCATATTTCTGAAAGGAAGGTGAGGGAACTCTTAAAGCTTTTTGCTGAAGATTTAACTGCCACTCAAATCGCAAATATTAGTGGCATAAGTCGAATTACCGTCAATGCATATCTTAAGTTAATAAGAACGCATATAGCTAAGTACTGCGAAGAAAGAAATCCGGTTCATTACAACAATGGGCATTTTGCTTTCCTGCCGCTCCAACATCACGGCTCTTCGACTTACAAAAACAGTACCGCAGTAAAAAAGTCGTTCTATGGAATCTTTAAACAGGACGACATTATTTATACCGACAAATTAAATATTGATTCGACCTGGCTATATGACTGGCTGAAAGGAAAAGTGGACGCCGACCAGGCATTGGTTGAAAAATACAGGCTTGATCTTTATAACGGAATTGCGGATTTCAATACCGTTAAACTCTTTCGAATCAACAATGCTTACGCGGGATTCACCAAGGGGCGTTCCCAGATTGATGAGATTGATTTATTCTGGGGAATGTTGAAATCAAGGTTGGTAAAATTCCGAGGCCTTAATGGAAATACACTCTACCTCCACGTTAAAGAGACTGAATTTCGCTATAACTACCGGAACGAGGATCTTTTTGAATTGCTTGTAAACATCATCCATAAACGTCCTTTGCATTTATCCAAACATTAAGAAGATAAATGGTGGGTGCGATTTGTGTTCTTATCATGTGAAATACCACTTGTCAGGACTATTATCCTTTTGTGGAGTTGTTATTTTTTATTCATGATAACAATATCGTTTTTCTTCGCACGTAAGCTTGTCGGAGTCTACATTTGAGAAGATTTCTATCACTTCGTTTAATCTTTTCATGAGAGCGTGATCTTCAACTTGTCACGTTAGTTAAAGTTTACTTGTACGTTCCCGATTACTTTAATATTTTATTTTCCTTTCAACAATATTCACGCATGGTAATTTGGTGATTGATCTTATCATGAGCTGTTTCTATCGGTAAAATAATCTCGCACATCGAAAAAGCTCATCCATAGTTTTATTAAACTTAACCAAACTAAACGGCTATGAGAAAAATTTTACTAGCTGCGGTAGCGCTATTGGTGCTTACTATACAGCTGCTGGCCCAAAATAAGACGATTACCGGCAAGATCACTAATGCCAGTGACGGTTCTCCATTGGCAGGCGTAACGATCCAGGCTAAAGGCACAAATGTTTATGTTCAATCAGGTCCCGATGGGTTATTCAACATCTCGATACCTCCTTCAGTCCGTGCGCTTATTTTTACTTCTGTTGGACTAGCATCACAGGAAATTCAACTTGGCAATAGAATTTCATTCAGCATTGCTTTGTCTCCACAAGCAAATTCACTAAATGAGGTTGTTGTAACAGCACTCGGCATCACAAAAGACCGTAGGTCCCTCGGCTACGCTACTCAGAATATCAAAAATGAGGAAATAATAGACAAAGGAGAAGTCAATATAGTAAATGCTTTGCAAGGAAAAGTTGCCGGAGTGGATATTACAGGTGCCAGTGGTTCCGCTGGCGCTTCAGCAAATATTAATATCCGCGGATTCACATCTTTTAATGGCAGCAATCAACCCTTGTTTGTTGTTGACGGTACACCTATCAGTAATGACGTAGACAGAACCGGCAACACGCTGATGGACCATCAGCCGCCTAACAGGGCGCTCGATTTAAACATCAATGATATTGAATCGGTAAATGTATTGAAAGGCCCGGCCGCTGCAGTGCTTTATGGCTCGAGAGCAGCATCAGGCGCAATCATCATCACTACAAAACGTGGAACCGGTGGCAGGGGCAAAGTCAAAGTGACACTGGCTACCTCGTACTCACAGCAAAGAGTCGCGGGGCTTTATGAATTTCAAAACGAATATGGCCAGGGTGCCGGAGGTCTGTACGACCCCGTTAGTGTGTTCTCTTATGGTCCAAAAATCGGTTCCACGCCAACACTTACTAATGGATTGCTTCTAGCCAATGGGCAAACAGCAGACTACCGCGCATATCCAAGTAATGTCATTGACTTTTTTGAAACAGGTAGAATCGCCGAAAATAGTATCAATGTTAACGGAGGAGATGCAAAACAGAATTTTAATTTGTCCGTAGCTAATACAGATCAAAAGGGTATCCTCCCAAACACCTCACTTGACAGGACTAACGTGGGCGTGAAATTCAATACCGATCTCAATGATAAACTTAGTTTAGGTGCATCTGTAAATTATATCAGTTCAAAACAAGTAGGGATTACGCATGGCAATGGCGCATCAAGCGCTTTGTTTCAATTGTTTTCTGTACCAAGAACTTTCAACCTACAGGCTTACAAAACAAACTATAAAAATCCTGACGGATCGAATAACTGGCCATTAAATAATACGCGCGATAATCCTTATTTCGGGGCTTATGAAAACACATTGGATATGCGTGTTAGCAGAACTATTGCCAACGTTAAATTGGGATATGATATCAGTACCTGGTTAAATGTGAGTTACCGCCTGGGCATCGACGCATATACAGATCGAAGGAAGAAAATTATTGCAGTAGGATCGGCAGCTGCAGGAGGACTTGGTAGTGTGCTCGAAGACGTATTTTACCGAAGCGAATTAAATGGTGATTTGCTTATTACTGCCAGGAAGCAAAACTTATTTGTTAATGATCTTGATATTACTCTATTGGTAGGTCAAAATGTGAACAATAGAGTTTACCAAAATACATTTGTTCAATCGGATAGCTTAAGTATTCCGGGGTTTTACAATGTAGACAATGGAAGCCAATTCACAGGATCCGGCGAAACCAACAACAAACGAAGATTGCTTGGTTATTATGCGCAGGCTTCCTTCGCATATCGTAATTATCTTTTTGTTGAATTAACTGGCCGCGCTGATAAATCCTCAACACTTCCTGTTCATAAGAATACATACTTCTATCCTTCCATTTCTTCAAGCTTTGTTTTTACTGATGCTTTCAAAATGACTTCTAATGTGTTGAATTACGGTAAGGTGAGGGCAAGTTTTGCAAGAGTAGGAAAGGATGCCGATCCGAATCTTCTCGATAACACATATGTTGTTGGGGCGTTCGGAAACAACGTTGCCCAGTTCACATTCCCACTTGCGGGAGTGCCTGGATGGGAAGCAAGTGCGAGGATAGCCGACGACAATCTTAGTCCTGAGTTCACTACTTCGTATGAAGTAGGTGCCAATCTTGGATTCCTGAAAAACAGGCTCAGTTTCGATGTGGCATTTTTTAAGAATGAAAGCAAAGACCTGATCGTTGACGTTGGTATTGCCGGATCTACCGGTTACAATACCAAAACCTCGAATATCGGAGAAATGGTAACGAAGGGTTTTGAGATACTCGTCATTGCAACGCCCGTTTCTACCAGGGATTTCAGTTGGGATATCAATGCAAACTTCACGCGTATCAGGAATGAAGTGATTGCGATTGGTGGGGGAGTTACCAGTTTCTCAATAGCAGGTAACCGCTTCACGGGAGCGCTGCCATCCATCGTTGAAGGCCAGCCCTATGGAGTTGTGTTGGGGAATAAGTGGCAACGATCGCCGGATGGCCAATTCCTTATCAACCCTTCTACAGGCACGTTTCTCGGAACCATTGCAGGTGAAGTGATCGCAGATCCAAATCGTGATTTTATCGCAGGTCTAACCAATACACTCAGGTATAAGAATATCACGTTGTCCTTCCTTATCGACCACAAACAAGGTGGTGATCTTGTTTCCTGGGGAGCAATTGCTTTCCGATCGAATGGTTCATTAAAAGTTACGGGAGTGGAAAGGGAGCAGCCTAGAATCTTGCCTGGCGTTATACAAACACCTGATGGAAAATATGTCCCGAACAATATCCAGATACCGGCTCAAACATACTGGAATTCCCTTGGATCAACTACAGGTGCAGGTGATCTGGGTGTGTTCGATGCAACGGTATTGAGATTAAGAGAAGTATCTCTTAGCATCGACATTCAAAATATGTTCGCGCGTAAAGTGTTTCAAAATGCACGCTTCACTTTATTTGGAAGAAATCTTTGGATGTACGCACCAAACAGTCCTTTTGATACTGAAATCAACACACAGGGAGCAGGAAATATTCGCGGTTTTGAATTTCAGAGTACCCCCAACACAAGAACGATTGGAGCAAGTTTTCGTATAACATTTTAATCATTACAGATGAAAAAATATATTATTCTTTTAATAACAATCGCAACATTTGGATCGTGCAAAAAGTTCCTGGATGTGAATGACACTGTGAACAACCCACTAGATGTTCCGGCAAGATTGCTATTACCAACTACCACGGTAGGTATGGCATGGGCGAATGGAAATGCATTGGGTCGTGCAGCCTCGGTTTTAGTTCAATATAACGCAGGCCTTTCTGGTGATCCCGATGCCTATGATGCCTATGATCTCGAGGGTGATTTTGACAATCAATGGAATTTCGAAATTTATAATGGCACTATCAACAATCTCCGGATACTCATTGATAAAACTGAAGCGACCAGTCCTGCATATTCCGGTATTGCGAAGCTACAGATGGCATATACTTTTTCTTTGGCTACAGACCTGTGGGGAGATGTTCCTTATTCGCAAGCCGGCTACGGGCTCGAGGTACCACAACCTGCCTTCGAAAGCCAACGCGACATTTATCTTGGCAATGGATCTATACAGGGATTGTTTGATTTAGTACGCGAAGGATTGGCCGACCTAAACAAAACAAGTCAAGTGCTGCCGGGAAACGATGACCGTGTTTATGGCGGTGATCTTTCGAAATGGAAAAGAATGGGGAACAGCCTGCTGCTAAAATTCGCGATGCAGGTTTCAAATGTTGTACCAGATACCGCCAAAGCGGTTATTAACAGCGTGATTGCAGGAAACAATTATATCAATGACAATGCGCTCGATTACCAGGTAACTTTTGGTACTGCACTGAATAACCAGAACCCGATGTATGCCTTCGACATTCTCAATCGGCCTGATGAAGAAATGATGAGCGCAAGATTTTTGACCCTGATGAGAAACCTTAATGATACAGTTCGTCTTGCGAAATATTACACCAAGCCTGGTGGAACCTTCCGCGGTTTTGACAATGGAGCAACAGTGGCAGCACCCGTCCGCACCAGCAGGTCCAGATACAACACCTATGTTGTTGGTACGGGGGGCGAAGCACCAGTTCGCTTAATTACAAATTTTCAACGTGCCTTCATCCTTGCAGAAGCTGCGCTCATCCTGGGAACTCCGGGCGATGCCAATGCTTTATATCAGGAAGGTATTAAGGCCTCGATGAAAAAAACGGGCATGACTGATGCTGAGATCAATACTTATTTCGCTACCAATCCTACTGTTGTTACATTATCGGGAACAGTACAGGATAAGGTGAAGCAGATTATCACACAAAAATATATTGCCTGGGTAGGAAACGGGATCGAAGCATACAATGATTACAGGAGAACAGGCTATCCTCAATTGGCCTTGTCGTTAAATGCGATCGGTGATGATCCAAATGTATTACCTAAGAGGCTTCCGTATGTAATCTCTGAAGCCGAAAGAAATCCTAATCAACCAAACCCTCGTCCTCGTACAAACCAAAAAGTGTGGTGGGGACTTTAAAAATTATCGTTCACAGATAAACTTTTCATATGCTGCTTAAAAATATCTTGTCGCTGCTGATCGTTGCACTGTTTCTTACCTCTTGTAAGAAAGACGGCTTTGGGCCTTTGACTGATACCAGGCCCGAGATACCGGTAACTGTTGTAAATGTGTATGATTACCGGCCACAACCGACAGTCAAGGCTTCGAAAACTGAAAATAAAATAACAATAGTATTGCAGATCCCCTCTACAACCGGTCGTACAATAAAGGAAATTACAAAAGTTGCAGCCAGTACGAACTATACAGCTGTACAGGGAACAACTGTTGGACCTACAGGTCTTTATACCGATACTCCTATCCCGGGATCAGGCACTACCGCAACTTTTACGACTACAATCGATGAGTACAAGACAAAAACAAGTACAACAACAACTCCAGCATCCAATGCGCTGCTGGCCCGCAATTTTTATTTTGTTCTTACACTGGATAACAACGAAGTCATCATACCTACACCCGTAAGAGTTTGGATCGTCGATTAAATCGAATCCATTCAATCGGCAGAACTTTGAATAGATATTATAGCGATGAATGAGTCATTCATCGCTTCTTTTATGCTTCTAGATAAAAAAAGAATAGTTAAAATAAAATTCAGAGCTTATCAAGTTCATTACCATTTATCACTTGTTCCTTCCATTTGTGGATAACAGTTTTTCATTTACATGATAACCAAATTCTCCAAATCCGCCGGAAAGTATTGATACTACAGGCATTTGCTGAAAAACCTATTTGGAATCGGAACTTATCAAGACAAAGTTTAGGAAAGACCTGCTGTTGCATATAGCAAAACGTTATTTGTGTATTGGTCAGCGTTATCTTCCACTCATCACGAATAATTTCTTGTCTTCTTGAAAATTTCAGCAGCAAAAACTGCAATATATTCTTATCATGGTGCTCCCTTTTACATGTATAAAATCTTTTTGAAGCGTACAGATGCAAATACTTTTAAAATTCATTTTAAACTAAAACGGGTATGAGAAAACTTTTATTAACCGCAGTATGGCTCGTTCTGTTTGTCCAGCTCTGGGCACAGAGCCGTCCCATAACCGGTAAGGTAACTGATGTAGGAACAGGACAACCTGTTCAGAGTGTTACTGTAACGGTGAAAGGCACCAATACTTCTACTCAAACAAGTGCCGAAGGAAATTTTTCGATTATCGCTTCTTCTAACGATGTACTTGTATTCAGTTCTGTTGGGTTCGCTCAGAGAGAACTTCCAGTAGGTACTGGTACACTTCTGAACGTGTCATTGCAGAGCAGCACCAGTGAACTGAGCGAAGTTGTCGTGACTGCTCTCGGAGTATCACGGGAGAAAAGGACGCTGGGATATGCAACCACGACCATCAAGAACGAGGAGATTAATCGCGTATCTCCTGTAAGTATGTTTGACGGCCTCCAGGGAAAAATAGCCGGGGCAGATATCTCTAACCTCAGCGGTACTCCGGGAGGAACCACGAAAGTGATTTTGCGTGGTTATACTTCAATTATCGGAACCAACCAGCCTTTATATGTTGTGGATGGAGTTCCAATCAGCAATATAACGCCAGGCAATGACCGCACAGCTACAGGGGTTGCTCTTTCACCTGATGCAAGTTTGAATAAAGGATCGACAACACCCGGTTATGATTTTGGAAACACTGCCAATGATATCAATCCAAATGATATAGAATCAGTTACTGTTCTGAAGGGAGCAGCGGCAACGTCTTTATACGGATCAAGAGGAAATAATGGTGTTATCATAATCACAACAAAGAAAGGAAGAAGCGGTAAACTTAGAGTTGATGTAGGTTCTTCCGCAATATTTTCGAAGGTGAACGTTTTGCCACGTTCGCAGAAAATATTTGGACAAGGTTGGGATGGACGTTTCTGGGCTTCAGAAAACGGAAGTTGGGGACCTGCATTGGATGGTGTTGAACGGTTGTGGGGAGCACCAGTTGACAATTCACAATTGCTTAAACCTTTCGCTTACATTGACGATAACGTAAGAGACATGTATGAAACAGGGCGTGAATACAACAATACTGTTTCTGTAAGTGGCGGTACTGAAGCTTCTACATTTTCATTGTCATATGGAAACGTCTTCAGTGATGGTGTAGTTCCCACCGACAATGATTCATACCGCCGCCATACGCTTTCTTTGCGTGGTGGTACACGGTACAAAAACTTTTCTGCTGATGCCTCTGTAAACTATATTAACCGCTCTCAAAAATTTGTTGAAACAGGCCAATCCGCATCTGGTGTTGGTGGCTCGTTTTATGAGCAGATAATACAGATACCCGTTGATATTCCCGCTTCGGATTTCAGGGACTATAAAAACAAATTTTTCAATGTAGATAATTATTTCACGCCATTTGCAGAAAATCCATATTATACTTTATACGAGAATGGAAGCAAGGCACGTAATGATCGCTTTTATGGGAACGTGAATCTTCAATATAAATTCCACGACTGGCTAACACTGCAAGCGCAACAGGGATTTGATATCACGAATGGTATTAATAAATCATGGCGTAATAAAAACCAACCATCGCCTGGTAGTTGGAATGATGGGCAGAACCCGGAAAGTTCGAGGCGCACAGCAAACATTGGTAGCGTTCAGGAAGGTTCCCAAAAATATTATGAGTATGATAGCAAGGTAAACCTGTTGGTCAGGAGGGATTTGTCAGATAACTTCAGTCTCGATGGGTTAGCGGGTATTAACTACAATGAGAGGGGAAGCGATGTCTTGTATGCCTATGTAGAAGACCTCGCCGTACCTGGATTTTACGATTTGGCGAACGGTATCGCCACTCCGATAACGCAGCATTACAAAACAAAGCAACAGATTTTCGGATTATATGGATCTGCTACCGTAGGATATAAAGATTATTTATACCTGTCTTTATCGGCACGTAATGATTGGAGTTCCACTTTGCCGAAAGAGAACAACAGTTTCTTTTATCCCAGCGCAAACGTTTCGTTCCTCCTGACGAACCTGGTTGACATCCCGAGAACAAGCTTGAGTTATGCGAAGATTCGGGCAAGTGTGGGACGCACTGGAAAAGATGCTCCTCCTTATCTTGTTTACGATCGGATTATTTCTCAAACCGTTTTGTTACCATTTGGACAGATCAACTTTCCATATGATAACACACCGGGATACACGATATCTGACCTGATCGGTAACAAGACTCTTGAACCTGAGTTAACTAAGGAATTTGAAATCGGTGGCGAGTTCAAATTCTTGAATGATAGGATCGGAATTGACATTGCTTATTACAACAAGTTGACTGATGGCCAGATTATCAATGTGCCGACAACGCCCAGTACAGGCTTTTCGGCCATAACCTTAAACTTTGGCCAGGTCCGAAATCGTGGAATCGAGTTAAGTGCTCAACTGGTACCAGTTCGGTCAAAATCTTTCACCTGGGACATTGGTTATACTTTTGCGAGGAACCGCAACGAGGTTCTTGAGTTGCCTTCAAATCTTAACAAGGTTCAGTTTACCAGTATTTATGATGCAAAGTTTGAAGCAAGAAGAAATCAGCCGCTGGGCGTGATATACGCTCCTGCTCCAAGAAAGGATTCTTTAGGAAGAGTAATTGTGGACGCGTCAACAGGCTATCCCGTTGACGACGCCTCCGAGGATACTTATTACGGAAGTGCGCAGCGCGATTATACAATGGGTTTGACCAATTCTTTCACATATAAAAACCTGAGACTTGGATTTTCCTTCGATTATCGGAAAGGTGGTGTATTTTATTCGAGCACCACAGATTTATTCATGTTTACAGGTAATGATTATCGTACTACCTACAACGATAGAAGGCCCTTTATTATCCCAAATTCTGTGAATGAGGTAATTGATGGTACAGGAAAAAGAACCTATGTTGAAAACACAACTGTTATTGATGAATCTCACCAGGATGATTACTGGTATCACAATTCAAACCGCGCTGGAATTTACCCTTACCGGATACTTGATAAAACTTTCCTAAAACTTCGTGACGTTACATTGAGCTATACACTTCCTGCCAATATTTCGAAGAAGATCACGGCAGAAAGGATCGTAGTATCAGTAATAGGAAGAAACCTGGTGACATGGTTACCAAAAGAAAACCAGATCGTGGATCCGGAAGCTTCAAACTTTGGAACAGAATTAACCAGTGAATTTGGTGAATTCAGAACAGGACCGACAAACCGTTCACTTGGAGTGTCATTGAGAGTTTCTTTTTAATGCAGATGACAACGATGAATGAACATAAGTCCCGAACACTTAACAGCAAATTTTAAGACATGAAAAAATTCATTATAAAATCATCACTCCTGCTTCTTCTTGTTGGAGCATTCAGTTGCAAAAAGCTTGCAGACACAAATGTTGATCCTAACAATCCGCTGCTCGAGCAGGCTAGTCCCGAGTTGTTATTTCCTTCAGCCGCCCTTTCGACAGCTGGACAAATCGGTGGAGAATACGCGATCGTTGGTGGGTTGTGGGCGCAATACTATACACAGAGTGCTACGGCCAGCCAATATAGAGTAATCGATGCCTACAATATCAATTCAAACCTGAACAACAATCTCGGGTATCTCGAACTATATAGAAGTGCACTTAACGATTATAAAAAGGTTAAGGAACTTTCAAGTGCAAGCGGCGATTGGGGTTTTTACATGATGGCCACTGTTATGAATGCTTATACTTACCAGGTGTTGGTAGATCTTTACGACCAGGTTCCTTACTCGGAAGCTTTAAAGGGATCGACTAATTTGTCGCCAAAATTCGATGATGGCTACTCGATTTACAAAGGTTTGCTTGCGGAGATAGATACTGCTCTGGGCAAGGATTTCGAACATGACCTTCAAGGTTCTGAAGCCAGGGCGGATGTTGTTTTTGGGGGAGATATGGATCTTTGGGAGCGTTTTGCCAACACGCTAAAGCTGAAAATGTTTTTACGGATGGTAAATGCTAAACCAGCCGAAGCGGAAGCGGGAATAAAGGCTTTGTATAGCGCAAATGCGAAATTCTTAAATGAAGGAGCCGGTATCACGACATTCAAAGATCAACCAAATGCCAGCAATCCTTT
>DAINQQ010000099.1:0-19879 GCA_036742645.1 Flavitalea sp. | reverse complement strand
TTGTAGAAAACAGATCCACATTTGGCAATGGTGTTGATGAATAAATCAGATTTGCAAATCTGATTCGCGAACTGGTATCTGCAGGAATCTCTATTACGTCAGTCACAAGTTTATACTTGACCGCGTTTACAGTATCGTACGTGAACAACGTATAGTTTTTTCCAGCCTCAAACGTGGACGTAAAGTTCACGACGGTCTGAGTAGAGCCTGCAAGCGTATCTTTTACCGTAACTGCACGACTTCCAGGTTCAATAACCGAGGTATATCCGGTTGAGGGAAACAGTGCTCCATAACCGATGATAGAGCCTGTTACAGGAACATTATCGATATACACATAATTTCTATTTGTATTCACTGCACCATTGTATACTTTAAGAAGGGCCTTGCCCGACAGTTCCGTTTCTTCAACGATAAGTTTTTTAAATTCTTTTTTGCATGAAAAAAACATCACTGCACCCGCTATGCAAAAACCGATTGTATATTTTTTCGAGATTTTCATTGTTGTACTGTTTATGACATTAAACGCATTATTTCTGAGAGAACCATTGTTCTTTGGTATTATAGTCCAGAGCCAGTCCGCCTAAGCGATCCAGTTCATCAATATTGTATAAGTATTCGGAATTGTAGCGTGGTCGCGCCCGGTAAACCAATTTAGTACTGTTATTTATATACAAATCGATTCCCGATGGCGTAATAAAATCGGCATACACCTGGCTTCCACCTTCTATATCGGTGTAATGATATCTTCTCATGTCTACCCATGTTTCGATCAGACCATATCCGAATAATGCAATGTATTTCTGCAACATAATATGCGACAAAGTGAGATTAGCGGCAGTTGGCACCACGGCAGGATTTGCAAGGTACGCAGCTTTCTTAGCAGCAGTTATCTCCCTTCCAGCCCGTATATTGGTGTTATACGTACTAGTGAGCATATCAAAGTTCAAACTGATTCCTTCCTGGTAAGCGGTCAATGCAGCGGCCTTATCACCCTTTCGGAAATGTGCCTCTGCTTTCATAAATTTAACTTCACTCGCAGTTATGATAGGGAACGGAACCCCATTCTTGAAAATATAACGGCCTGTGTCAGCCGTAGGAGAAGTAGTCGTGTCAAATCCCTGTCCCCAGAATCCCGCAGGTCTGTCGTTTGCTACCAGGGCGCTGGTACCCTTATTGGGAAGTATGCCCCTGTACGTTTCATTTCGGTTTTCTCTTAACAGGTAAGACGCTCTGGGATCATTGGCTCCACTAAACCTGCTATTCAATCCAGTTAGCAAATTCGTAATATATACGGTTTGACGAAGTGCACCAACGTTACTTCTGTAAGGACCGTAAAAATTAGAAGTACCCGTGATTCCTGTATTTGCAAACTTCGCCGTTGCATTATCAGCATTGTCATTAATGGCAAGGTTAGAATAAAATATAACCGAATCAGGTTTGTAGTCAGCTTTATTGCTTAATTGATTAAAGGATCTTGCCATCACCGAATAAACAAATTTTTTCCACCTGTTTATGTCACCATTATAAAAGAATGCGTCTCCCTTTGCAAGATTTTGTGGATCAACTCCGTCACCCGTCATATTGAGATAGGCAATAGCCTGTCGACATAAGGACCTTACTGTATCATACACATCCTTCTGTTCATCATATTTAAAAGTGAGTTTTGTTGGATCAAATGCTTCTTTCAGGATCACTTCTCCATACATATTCGTAAGATTCAACCATGACCATGCCCTGATCGCTAAACCTACGCCAACGTAATCCCATTTCTTGTCTTCAATACCCCAGTCAATCATACGACCAAGGTTATGGCCCATACCGAAGTAATGCATCGCCCAAATGGATCCCAGAACATCACTGGCGCCTGTAGCGCCTCCCATCTGGTCATATTGGTTGCCGGTTGTGTTTGTGGCCCAGTATTGAATGTATCGGCCAACGTATAATCCATCGTTTGCAACCCCGTATGCCGATCCGGCAGCGGCGGAACTACCAACCATATTTCCGATGATGCCAGGCAACAAGGTTTCGATCGGCTTTTTTACGCCTGCGTTAGGATTCGTATATGCCTCATCGATTTTTTTCTGGCAGGAAACTAACAAGATTGCTGTTGCAATTGTTACATATATAGTAGTACTTGAAAATATTCTTTTCATAATAATAATGTTTAAGATTAAAAACCGGCTCTGATTCCGATATTAAAACTGATGGGTGGCGGTAGAGTACCATAGTCAAAACCCCACGCGCCGACTCCACGACTTCCAGCAGTATTTCCATTGGTCGCGGGATCACCACCGGTATAATTTGATATCACAACCAGGTCGGTCCCGGTTACAAACGCACCGAGACTTTTAAATCCTTTGATGCGTTTAACCATTGCCTGGGGAAAAGTATAGTTCAATGAAATATCCCTTAACCTGAACCAGTTGATATCTTTTTCAATGAAGGCTTCTTCTGGCATTCCTGTAGCTGTGTAATAAGCATCATTGTACGCAGGAATTACAGAGATGGTATTTCGGGTTGGAGTAGAGGTGTTCTGCTTGCCATCGTTTAACACTCCTTCTACAACTCTCGCAGTATATCTGTCAATGGTCAGATCACTCTTGCCAATACCGGTCAGATACATCTTGTTAGCATTGAAAACGTCGCCACCGACTTTTAAGTCCCAAAGAAAATTCAATTTCCAGTTTTTGTATGTAAACGAGTTGATTGTTCCCAGGGTGAAATCAGGATTACGATCTCCCCTTACTCTGAAAACGGCATCCAATACCGGTAATCCGTTCAAAGGATTTATGACGATGTCCCCGGCATTATTTCTTGTGTATCCATAAGATGTAATTGAAGTTGTTGTACCTCCCCTCACTAAACCACCTCTGGCATTTCCGTACAGCCATGTGTCGGACAAATAATATTCAGCCAGGTTCGCGGGCAGGTGCTCCACCTTATTCCACATTTTATTAAAGTTGAACCGGATGTTCCAGCCCCAATCGGACTTTCTAACAACCGTTGCATCGAGACTTACTTCGAAGCCCTGGTTTCTTGTGCTACCTGCGTTCTGAGTATTCAATACAAATCCAGTGGCATAACTCAATCTGAAATTTTCTACAATCTGCTCCTTATTCAGTGTGTTGTAATAGGTCACATCTAGCCCAAGCCTGTTGCTGAACAGTTTCAATTCTGTCCCAACCTCGTATGTGCTTTGTCTTTCAGGCCTGAGATCCGGGCTGTTGTTATTAAAGCCATAAGAAAATCCACTACCACTGGCGAAGTTGTCCACGAATACAGATTGTGTTGAGTAAGGCGAGTTTAGTCTGGCTGTACTGGCAATTGAGGTTCTCAACTTGATGTACTCGATGACCTTATTATTTTTAATTGATGGAAATACATCCGACAGGATCACACTCAAACTTGCTCCGGGATAATTATAGTTTCGATTGGCCTCAGGTAGGGTAGAGGCCGACTCAAACCGGTGCGAGTAGTTAAGAAAAATCAACTCTTTAAACCCGATACTAACTTCGCCGAAATAAGCCGCCTGGCGAATGATTGACTTATTAAAATTCCCAAGATTGTTTTGCAAAAGCCTTCTCCTTGTGTTTGGGGCAGTATTCGAACTGTCATTACGCAATGGATCTGTCACGTTATTACCCACAACCGCGAACATTCTCGTTTCATAATCCTGCCACATGGTTCCAAGCATCAGGCGAGTGCTGAAGTTACCAATCTTCTTTTTACCGGTCGCAGTAATCGTATGGTTGTATCCGTAATACCTTCTGTAAAAATTATCTTGTTCTCCATTTAATGCTTGTCCGATATAAAAGGTTTTTGGGTGATACGCCGTATAACCATCCATCTTATACGTATCATAGCCAAATCTTCCTGCAATTGACAACCACGTAAAAGGATTGATATTAATTCCAAGACTTGCCGTGTACCTGTCGGTTTCATCACGGCTGCGGTTTTTGTTCACATTGAAAAAGGGATTATCTAAATCTGCATTTGCATTGGCGCTGAATAAAGGAAGTTTATTTCCATTCTGATCCTGGTATTCACGAATATCATCTGTGTTCGGCCAGGCAAAAAGACTCAACATATATCCTCCGGCGCTTCTCAATGGTTTATCATTTTCACTTCTTACATAAGAAATCGAAGGAACGATTTCGACATACTTGCCGATTTTAGTTGTGTTGGATAACCTTAAGTTATATTTTCTATAATTATTGTTTGGAATAACACCTTGCTGATCAAAGTATGATCCGGACAGCCTGAAAACTGAGTTCTTGAATCCGAAATCTACACCGAGGTTATGCGTATGTGCGAAACCCGTTTTAAAAAAATAATCTTTGTTATCATACAACTTTGTCCCGGCAGGATATGCGGGACCGTAATACCTGAAGACGCCGCTCGGTGCGCCGTTTTCACCATTTGAATAAGTATCTATCAGGTCATCTGGAAATCTTGTGATTGCCGAGAACCTGAAACTGTTATCGTATTGTA
The DNA here is from genome assembly GCA_036742645.1 of Flavitalea sp. Classification (GTDB taxonomy): domain Bacteria; phylum Bacteroidota; class Bacteroidia; order Chitinophagales; family Chitinophagaceae; genus Flavitalea. Next base: position 15,388 of record DAINQQ010000099.1, on the reverse strand, counting down.
TACCCAGTTTATTTGTTTTCGCCTTTTTCGTCGTTATGAGAATCGCACCTGAACTTGCCTGGCTGCCATACAATGCAGTGGCTTCGGGACCCTTAAGAATTGTAACGGATTCAATATCGTTTGGATTGATATCACCCATCCGGTTTGTATAATCGTTATTTCTATTAGGGCGATCTGAGGCAAGACCAACACCCATTCCACCACCAGAAGTTTCATTGATGGTTTGATTATCCATGATGATACCGTCTACCACAAACAACGGCTCATTGCTTAATGAGAGAGAATTAAATCCTCGTAATACAACCGCGGACGAAGCTCCTGCAGTACCACTCGTAGGATTGATCGTTAATCCAGCCACTCTTCCCTGTAGACTATTCAGGAAATTCTCCCGTTGCGTTTCCTGAATTTCTGTTCCATTAACACGTTGAGTAGAATAACCAAGTTCTCTTGGTTTCCTTTTCAGATCCAGCGCAACGACCACTTCTTCCAGTGTGTTATCAGCGGCGCTTAGGCGCACGGTAAGACTTGCGCTATTCCCCACTGTAACTTCCCTGTTGCCAAAGCCAATATGCCCGATCACCAAAACATCGCCTTTTTTTGCCTGGATGCTAAAGGCCCCGTTTGCATCGGTTTGTGCACCCCGATTAGTTCCCTTGACCTGGATGCTCGCTCCGGAAAGCGGCGCTCCATCTCTTTCCGAAAGTATCACTCCGGAAATTGTTTTGTCTTGTGCAGAAGCACTGATGTGTAACAGCGCTACAAAAGTGAAAAGGAGGAATGCTGTGAATTTGCTCATAAGCTTTATTTTTTAACATGATCCAAAAGACAGATTAGGATAAGAATACAATTTTGTATGAATGCAGATTTCTCCAGAAAATCTGACAATTCAGATAACCTGTATTCCGGCGTCGACATATGGTTGCAATAGTGGGTCGTCAGGAGGTAATTCAGTGATGAGGATATCAATTTTACTAATTCCGCACACCTGGATGGGTTGGCATGAATTAATTTTTTCTGCAATTGACAGGCAAACGACTTTCTGAGTGGATTCGATCATTGCCTGCTTTATCTGAACCACATCCCAGTCATTATCTGTGATACCGTGCACCGTATCAATGGCATTAACACCTAATATGCACAAGTCGGATTTTATTTGTTTGATCTTTGTGATGGCTTCTCCGCCGAATGTAAGCTTTGAATTTTTCGATACCTTATCGCCGATGACAATTACATCGATCATCGGGTGATACATATATTCAAGCACCACAGGAATGCTCCCCGACATAAATGTTGCTTTTAACTGCGGAGGTAAACATCTTGCCAATTCAACAATTGTTGTCCCACCAGTTGTGAGAACGAACATGCCGTCTTCTACAAGCCGCGCTGCCTTTTGTCCGATAATTTTCTTTTCAGTGTGGGAGTATACGTTGGTGGAAGGATAAGAAGTTTGATTGAAAGAATGCGATAACGCGCCACCATGGACCTTGATAATTTTACCTTCTTCAGCAAGTTCTTGCAAATCGCGACGGATGGTGTCTTCCGATACGTTAATCTCCTGGCAGAGATTGGCAGACAATACTCTATTATGAAGATTTATCTGGTGAAGAATAAACGCCTGGCGTTCCTTTTTAAGCATTAGTTTGCGGTTACTGCCGACAAATTAAAGGAAAATCCGGCAATAACCCGCAAAATCGAAAAAAATATTGCAGAATCTCCCAAGGCGCTCAGCAAGCGAATCCCTAACGAGAATTCAGAACTTAGAACTCAAATACTAGATCGGAACTCCGAACCCAGAACTTAGAACTTAAAACTCAGAATTCCACAACCAGGCTACTTTATCGTAAACCGAACAGACAGTGCGAATGCATCGGGAACAAAGTTGATGTCGGGAATTATATCAAGTTCGGGCTTCCAGTCGAGAGAAAGATTAAGTGGAACGTTGGTGAATTTATAATCCAATCCGATAATGCCTGTAGGACCAAGGTAAGTGTCACCGGATTCGAAACCAACATAGGCGCCGCCGCCATAAAACCAGCGTAAGCCTTCCACGCTAAAAGGCTTGTATATCTCTAACAACCCACCGAGACCGAAACGACTTCCAAAGGAAATAAGGCCTTCAACTGCACTTCTCTCGGTGATAAAATACTTTCCGGTAATCGAGTTGTTTAATGTTGGAGTTGCATTACTCAGCCTTACACCTATTCCAAAACGATAGTCCTGAGCCGAAACCTGTAATCCGCCAAAAAACATGAAAACGACCAGGCAGAGAAAGGAAATACGTTTCATAAAAATATTTAAGCGAAAAACGAAAATAATCGCAAGACTATTAGAGAAGCGCTGTTAAAATTGCGTTACAAGAGTGTGGGATGTTCGGTGTGGAATGTGCGAATCAGCTAATCGGGAAGTTAAATTTTTTTGTAGGTCGTTCGACTATCATTTCTGACACTTAATCGTTCATCTTTGTTCAGTTCCCGAATAGCTCAAACTTTGTTTTTGGTCGCTTGTCGTCCTGCCATTGGAAGTTGCGGAGGGTTTTTTCGTCTTCAGGCATTTGATTGACAGGAAACATAGTGCCTTTAACATCGCTGATGAAGACCACACGATTAAGTTCTTTATTTTTAAACCGCATATCGATAATATCACCGGTGGCTTTGTTGATACCAACAAGGAGCTCGTCATCATCTCTTACATAATATACACTTTCGGCATTTCCTTTTGCCCGCATGTAGTCTATAGCGCCATCTATGAAATAACCGAACAGCCTGTTTCCTCTTATCTGGTTAAACATCCCTTCACCGGTCTTATTAATTGTGAGGCCGTTTTCAAAAACATACAATTGGTCAGCCTTTTTATTCTTCGTGTACAGATAAATCGTATCGCCGGTAACCTGGCTGCCACTTGCCCAAACGATCGGGTCGGTAAACAATTTGAAAATCGAGTCCTTTGCGGAGTAAAATAAACTGTCCGATACAGCCTGCAATGAATCAGAAAAAATGCGTACGTGATGATAACCGTGGAAGTAGCGGTCGGTACTATCATTTTTAGTGGCTAAAACGGTCGCTGTCTTAATAGAGTCTTTTGATGCTTTGATCGCAGTATCTTTCGATGCCGCCGAATCCCGGGGGAGATTACTTAGTCTTCCAGAAAATAGAGTATCCGCTGTTATATAAATCGAATCATTTTCCTGCTTGATGATCATCAACGGATGTTGAGTTGCCCGAAACCATCCCTGGTCGCGATTGCTTTCGATGTAATTCGCGAGCACCGAAAGCCCCTGAGCGGTATCCACAAATACCGCATTACCGCGCAATTTATTGACACCGGTGTTATCATCTGTTTCAACTTCATCGGCAATGATCCTCACAGCTCCATCTTTAATAGTAGGCCGTCTGCCAAAGAATGCTTTTTTATTTTTCAGATCGTAATAACCCTCCCTGGTTTTAATAGATCTTTTAGCGCTGTCAATGATAAATGTCTCGGAAATAAATGTTGCGATCTCGGTATCTGTATTATACAGCAATGAATCCGATTTCAGATCGTACTGCGGATCTTTCAACACAACATTTTGTTTGAAATAAACATCTTTGAGATCCGCATAATAGGTACCCTCATTGCTTGTAAGTACCGATGTGCCATTCACCACGCGTCCACCGTTCCGGTATATTCCGATTTTCTGGTTTACATCGTATTCAAGTTCCTCGGTATAAAGATTCGTCTTATCATCGGTAAGCCTGACTTTCTTTTTTAATATCGCGATCTTTGTATTCAGGTTATACAGGAGGTACTGAGAATACGTATGCACACTGTCATTATCATTGATATGAACGTTTCCGAAGGCCTCTATGATCCGGGCGTTATTATTGATGACCGTACTATCGGCATAAAAATGTGTGTTTTTTTCCTTCAGATGCACTTGTCCCACCAAAATTTGTAAGGCAGTCAGTGAATCCAACCTTTCATAGCCATATCGATTTGTACGTAATATTTCGACCAGGTGCATCGTATCAGTGCCTGAAGTAGTAGGAGAAACCTGGGAGTGTGAGTAATAAAAGGCCAAAGTAGACAACGCAAAAACAGCAACGAATTTTTTCATGCTATTTTCTGCCTTGGATAGAAGTTGAGTCATACAATGGGACTTGCAACGGACCTTTTTTATCCTTTCGTCCAAAAACCGAAATGTTTACATAACGCTTAGGATTCACCCGTAAATCATCCAGCAAGGTAGTCAAACTGCGATTGGTCAAAAGAAGCTGATCATATAATTTACTATCATTTAACAGCAATCCGAGGGTGCCCTCCTTACTGTCAATCTTCTCCACAGTCTTTTCAAGTTTTGCCATTGTATTTTTTAAACTTTCGATCGCTTCATCCAGTTTCAGATTCGCAAAATTGTCTGCAGCTTTATCAAAATTCGTTAAAGTATTATTGATCTTATCATTGTTCTTAGCCAGGTTGCCGGTAATTAGTTCAACGTTGTTTAATGAGCGGGCCAGTGATCCGTTTTTGTCGTTAAGCAATCGATCCAGCGATTTGGATGTTGAATTGAGACTGGCTATCATACCTTGGATATTTGTTTGAGTCCGTGGATCAACAATTTCGTTCAGCCTTGTAATGAGCATTTGGAGACGGATAAGTGCCTCGTTTGCGTTATTGATCGCGGGATTGATGTTCTTAGTCAACTCACCCATAACAGTTAAATTTCCCTTAGTAGCGAGTGTATCTCCATCTTTTGCGAGCGTTTTGCTATCACCTAATACAATGTCGACAGCGGTTGTGCTGAGTAATTCACTGGATATAGTAACAACAGAATTTTTCGGAATGTTGATGTCTTTGCCGAGAGTGATGCTTATAATGATACCACTTAGGTTTTTGTCTGTTTCATGCATTTCCGACACTTTACCCACCTGCAGACCATTAATCAGAACAGCATTTGAAACGGCAAGACCACGCACACTCGGAAATATTGCATATAATTTGTCACTTCTATCAGTAAGGTTTCTGCCTTTCAGGTAATTGAATCCTAATATTAGTACCACGATCGCTATTGCAGTCAGCGCGCCAACTTTGGTTTCATTCGAAATTTTCATTATCAGGAATTTGGTGAAGGGCAGAATTTAGAGCTGCGCCGGATGTGCAATGCTATTAAAAAATCATACCCTTACCAAAAGTATAAACTTAGTCCGGCAAATCTTAGTCTTTCTCGTCCAGCATAAGCCGAAGCCCCTGGCGTTAATAGCGCCTATTCAATTGGTGTAATAAAAATTCGCAATGAAACAGGTAGGTGCTTAGTTGTTTTCGGCTGTGCTGGCGGGAGCTGCTGAAGTTTGTGAAGTTGTTGCCTTGGTACTTTCGGTCGCAGCACGGTACCGTTTAATCGCTTCCAAAACATTTTTTGCTATCTCTTCCTGGCCTTTCTCACTGTTAAGATAATCCTCATCGGGGCGGTGAGTAATGAATCCTGTTTCTACGAGAATACTGGGCATAGAGGTAGCCTGCAAAACCCATATTCCTTTTTCATTACGTTGCTTAACTCCCCGGCTTAATCTTCCTTCTTTAACAAACTCCTCTTCAACCATTGTTGCAAGTAAATAGCTTTTACTAAAGAAACGTTTGGTCCAAAGCAATGCCTTGGCCTTAAACTCAGGGTCATTGATATCCGGAGCATATTCCGTAGAATCATATATCTCTTCAGATGCAACATCCGATCCGACAAATTTTTCCTTCTCATCTGTACGGTCAGCTGCCCATATAAAGGTCTCTGTGCCGTTAGAAGGATTATCGGTATAATAAACATCGTACTTCGGAACTTTTCTTGTATGCTTTTTTCTCTTTTTTCCTTTACCGGTGTAATAAACCTGGGTCTTATAGCCAGTAAATTTGCTATGCCTGATCTTTGGGGCCGCATTGGCGTGAATAGAAATGAAGAGATCACCATGATTCGTATTTGCAAAATCAGCTCTCGCTTTGATCGCGGGGTACACATCGGTAGTTCTTGTATACAATATTTTAATATCAGGAAACTCCTGCTCCATCATTTTCCCCAGCTTCAGCGCGATGTCGAGGCAAACATCTTTTTCAAAAGAATAATCTCCTTTTGCACCTGGTTCTTTACCTCCATGGCCTGCATCGACGATGATTGTTCTGATGGAAGGTTTTTGAGGCGAGACCTCCGGTCTGATATTGAACGACGAGATTAGAATTATTATGAAAGAAACCAAAGAGAGTAGGAAAATCTTCTTCATCATAGCGAATGGGAATTTATAAAGGGTTGGGAATCTTCACATTTATTTAATTCATTAATAGCTATTTTTGGTTCCACTACTACTTATGATTGACGGACGCAAAAATAGTTTAAAATCCAGTTGTGCGTTGCTTTTATCCGTATTCCTTTTGCTTTTAACGTTTAATAGTCGTGCTAATTATTCAACAGGGTCGGGAATTTGCAAATCATTAACTGCATTCCAGGATACAACTAAACCCGGCACAAAATCTACTGATACAATTCCTGCCAAAACAGATTCCCTGGTTACGAAAACGGATTCTTTCGACTTAAAGTTGTCCAAGGATTCACTTGATTCTCCCATTAATTATAGTGCCTCAGATTCTATGGTTCTCGATGTTCCTACAAAAAAAATCACCTTGTTCAACAAAGCGAATGTCAAGACTAAGGATATGGACCTTTCCGCCGACAGTATTGAGTTCGACCAGGATAAGCATCTGATTACTGCAACGTTTCGCACAGACTCCTCTGGCCGATTGATTGGAAGGCCAAAAATGATACAGGGCGAGAGTACAATGGAATCAGACCTGATGCGATTCGATACCAAAACACAAAAAGGCATAACTAAAAATACTTTTACACAGCAAGGTGAGATTTATGTGATGGGGGAAAACATGAAAAAGATTTCAACCAACGAATTTTATGCACTTCGTGGTCAATTCACTACATGCAATCTCGACACTCCGCACTTTGCATTCCGGGCGAAGAAAATGAAATTCATCAGCCAGAAACTGGCAGTGTCGGGTCCTATTCATCCTGAATTCGAGGGTGTGCCGGTACCTATCTACCTGCCATTTGGTTTATTTCCCATTTCACAAGGCCGTCATTCGGGTTTCCTTCCTCCTCAGTTTACTGCGGGCGAAGACTTTGGCATCGGCCTGGAGGGTCTTGGATATTACAAAGTGATCAATGATTACCTTGATGTAACTCTAAGAACTAATATTTATTCATATGGCGGATGGGCACTCTTTGTGTCGCCCACTTACCGGAAAAGATATCGGTATAATGGCGGATTAAATTTTTCATTGCAGCGAACACGTCTGCTAAGCGACGACCCCAAGGAAGAATTTACGGAAGCCAAGACATTCAACATTACCTGGTCGCACACTGTCGATAGCAGGGCTCGTCCAGGAACATCCTTCTCTGCCAACGTAAACGCCGGTTCCACAAAATATAACCAGTATGTAGTGAATAATCCCATGCGGAATTATTCAAATCAACTGAGTTCTTCGATCACTTATGCGAAACAATGGAAATCATCCAACCTGACGGTGAGTGCCAATCATAATCAAAATAATAATACCGGTATAATCAATGTCAATCTGCCAACGATCGCTTATACATTGAATACTTTGTATCCTTTCCAGAAGAAAGAAATGATTGGCGAACCAAAATGGTACGAGAAACTCGGGATCGGGTTGAACTCAAATATTGGCAACCAGATCAGCTTCTATGATTCTGCATTTAGTTTCAGCAGAATTCTTGATACGATCCAGTGGGGTGCTTTACATAATGTTCCTATCCAGTTATCATTACCTCCGCTGGGCCCGATCCAGATTTCACCCGGCGTAACCTACCAGGAAAAATGGTACTCGAGCCGACTCGAACGCAGTTGGAATGATGTAAAGTCAAAAGTTGACACAACCATCACGAAAGGATTTTACAGGGCGGGAGATGTGTCATTCGGTGTTTCATTGAGCACTGCACTTTTCGGAACCTTTGACAAGTTTGGTAAAAAGAGTGCAATTCGGGCAATCAGGCACGTCATCCGGCCAACTGTTTCTGCTAACTATAAACCCGATCTTGCAGCAAAAGATTATTACCGGGCTCAGATAGACACGGCTGGAAATACTTACCGCTTTTCTTATTACGATGGCTCTTTGTTTGGCCCATTTTCAGAAGGCACATTTGGAGGGCTTTCATTCGGTCTCGACAATAATATAGAAATGAAAGTGCGATCCAAAAAAGACACTGCGAATGGTGGCATCAAAAAGATACGGGTCATTGATGGATTTGGACTAAACGGGAGTTATAATTTCATGGCCGACTCATTTAAACTGTCGCAAATAAGTTTGTATTTACGCAGCACACTATTTGAAAAGATAAATATTACGATGGGAGCGGCCCTTGATCCCTACCAGATCGATGACTCGACCGGCTTTAGAAAAAAAGAGTATATGTGGCAGGGAGATAAATTTTCATTAGGCCGGATCGTGAATGGAAACATTGCGATCTCTACAACGTTCCAAAGTAAACCGAAGGATGAAGCTAAGACGCCCGGCGATGACCGAAGCAATCCCAATCGTCCACCAATCACACTGGAAGAGCAGATGGCGGAATTAGATTATGTTCGACGGAATCCCGCTGAATTTGCTGACTTTAATGTACCCTGGACACTGAGTCTTTCATATTCTCTCAGCTTCTACAGAGATTTCCGATCAGACTATCAGGGGTTTGAAACAAAAACGAATTCCAGCTTCAACTGGAACGGTGATTTTAGTCTGACAGAAAAATGGAAATTGGGAATGAATGGTTTTTATGATTTTGCAACATCATCTATCCAGCAACTTACAATGTATATTACTCGTGAGATGCACTGCTGGCAGTTATCCATCAATGTTACACCGATCGGCTTATACCGGTCTTTCAATATAACGATCAATCCAAAGTCAGGATTACTGAGAGATCTGAGGGTAAACCGTACGCGCTATTTCTACGGCAACTGATCATCGTTGATTTCGCTGGTAATAGTCGCTCATAATTTGAAAGGCTCTTTCCTTCAAACTCCCTATTGTATCCTCAGGAAGGATATTAATCGGCGCGAGAAAATGAATCTCCAGCGGGTGTGGAATAACCGAATACGGCTTATTAAATGGAAGTACTTTCCTGGAATTAAAAATAATTCCGGGAATGATCGATTTCCCTGTTTCAATGGCTAGCCGAAAGGCGCCGCTGTGGAAGGATTTCAGCGGTTGATCTGTTTTGTTTCGTGTTCCTTCGGGATAGATGCACATGTTCAACCCCATCTCAAGAACTTGTTTCATTTTATTATAGCTTTCTTTTCGACTCGCATCACTTTTCCGATCCACCAACACACTACCGGTTTTATACAAATACTTGAATAAGGGAACCTTTGCCATTTCGATTTTTGCGATCGTTTTATTTCCTCCTGGAATGGCTGGAGATGAAACAGGGACATCTATCAACGCATTGTGGTTGCAGAGCACAATATAATTTTCGCCGTTCTTAAAATTATTCTTTCCCTTCACTGTTAACGGACACCCGATCATGAATAGATAAAAGCCCATCCACACACGTGCGTATAGAATGAACCGGATAGTTTTTCTGGGTTCTTCTTTAAAATAAGAAAACAAAAAAAAAGGAATGAGGAATATGATCATCGTTGCAATAAACAATAGCAACGCCCATACAGCCCAAACGCGGTAGAAAATATTTTTGAAAATATTCATATGGAATCGTGAAGATAGGGATTACAGTAATGACCAGTCGACCGGATCAATGCCGTTTTGAACCAGATAATTGTTGGTCTTTGAAAAATGTCTGCAACCGAGGAAACCATTATTGGCTGAGTAAGGAGAGGGGTGGGCGGCTTTAAGTACCAGGTGCTTCGTTTCATCGATGAGCGCCTGTTTTTCCTGCGCAAACTTTCCCCATAAAAGAAAGACCACATTTCTTTTTAATTCCGAAACCTTGCTAATGACTGAATCGGTGAAATGAGCCCAGCCGATTCTTGAATGGCTCATTGGTTCATTTGCGCGAACACTTAACGAGGCATTTAAAAGCAATACTCCCTGTTGAGCCCATCGCGTAAGATTACCTGAGCGGGGGAGAGGCACTCCGCTATCGTTGTGCAATTCCTTAAATATATTCACGAGTGATGGAGGAGGAGTAATGCCGTCGGGCACAGAAAAACAAAGGCCATGTGCCTGGCCCGGTCCGTGATAAGGATCCTGCCCCAGTAAAACCACTTTAACGGAATCGAATGGAGTCGTATTGAAAGCATTAAACAATAAAGAACCGGCAGGATATATAACCTTTCCTGCAGATTTTTCCATTCGCAGGAATGTCACGGTTTCTAAAAAATAAGGTTTTTCAAATTCCGCCTTTAAAACATTTTTCCAACTACTATCGATTTTTACATCCATTCTGTTATCATTGCGTTTGGGTGCAAACTAAAAAAAATTATCTTTGCCGCGGCTGATTTAAACAGGGACCGATAGCTCAGTTGGATAGAGCATCCGGACCTCGGTCGGAAAGGTCAAAGAAAAAAAGTTGGACCGGTAGCTCAGTTGGATAGAGCAACTGCCTTCTAAGCAGTAGGTCATTGGTTCGAATCCAATCCGGTTCACTGTTGGCGCAATCAAATTGCGCCATTTTTTATTAAACGCTGCACTGGTAACGGCTTTCAGAAAAAAGGCGTTTCAAGCTAGTTCAAATCAAATCAAGGAAAATGGGGCCTATTCGGGGGTGGCGGGCATTTTAGAACTTTATCCCGAAATGATTCCATAGCTCTTGTGTAACCTGTTCTTCGTTATTCAATACTCTTTCGCTCACGTCTCCATTTTCTGTTATTTTTAATTTGTTTCCCGTTAAAGTAATTCTGCCGTTCCCAGTAGGCAAAGAACAAACCCTTTTTTGCATAAAATGAGATGCAATATTGGTTTGATGATAGTTGCACATTTCGCTAAATTCTTCCAATCGCCTTTCCTTTTTCGAGAAGATATATTCTGGAATAAAGCTTCCGTCTGTATTTTTTTTCTCAACTACGTGATAGAACTCATCAAAGATTTCGATTTTAAATATTCCCCTTGGATCGCTAATCTCTTTATTTAGTTCAATTTTAATTGGAAAAAATAAAAATTCGCCAAATCCAACGTCGGCAAGATAACTGTTATCCATTATTTCCACTATCAATGCCATATGGTCAAACTCTGCACTATAATTTCCTTTACCATCATAAACTCTCGCTGATACCATTTTCACTGTGAAGCCAATTTGTATCAGTAACTCGTAAAAAAGCCCGTTTAATTCATAACAAAAGCCGCCTCGTCTTCGCGTTACTATTTTATCAAACAAATTTGTCAGATCGATTTTTGTCTTGTTATGAATATCCAGATTCTCAAAAGGCACATTTAGTAAGTGTAACATTTGAAGTTTTGACAGTACCTCAAGTGTCGGGCTAATGGGGCCAACATAGGTAATTCTTTCCAGGTACTGTTTAATGTCCATCGGGAAGTTTGTTATGCGTGTCACTAACTGTCCGGTTATTATGCAAAGGAATTCATTGTTCATCCAGCGGTATAAATGCCCAATTGAAATGTTGTTGAAGTTATGAACTAAAGATGAAAATTGAATGTCGGGGCCGAATCGCTGCTGATGCCGCAAATAGCTGATGTTACATTATCGAATCCTGCTTTTGCAAATGATTTTGTCGAGGGCTGCTATTCTCTTCCATTATTTCTCTCCAACAGACCATCAGAGCCAAAAAGCGTTCAACATCATAAAATGCGGTATGTGCCGACGGCGATATTTTGGGAAGTATAAGGTCAAATGCATGGTCGGTTTGGGGTAGAATATGCATCACCGTTTGAACTCCAACATCCATCAAAAGACGGGATAAAAAACGGGTGGTTTTTACCGGAGCCATTAAATCGTGCTCGCCATGAATCAACAATGTTGGAGGACATCCCGATTGCACATGCGTGACAGGGGAGAAAAAAGCATAGCGTTCAGGGCACTCATCAGGATGCCCGCCCAATAGAGTAGCAAAAGTTCCGGCATTTTCAAATCCTTTATCCATTCCAAGGCGATGATAACTTTTCCCCATGGCTTTAATAATCCAATCGGGCATTTGAATGGGCGCAGATTTTTTCGGTTTGCCAGGAGTTGTGCGCGTGGTGACATGTTGGTTAGTATGGAAATACATTCGTTCCAGATCGGTAGGGCCGTATAGGGATATTACTCCACATACCCTGACGTCATTTCCTTCCAATTCCTTTGGAGTAAACTGTGGATCGTTGGCTGTATATGCTGCAAGCAGTGCAAGGTGCGCACCGGCAGAACCACCACCGACAACAATTCTATTGGGATTAACTCCATAAATGCTTGCATTTTCTTTCATCCAAACGATAGCCCGTTTTACATCGTTTACCATACCCATCATGTCCGTTTCAGGAGCAAGCCTGTAAGCCACATCCATTATCAGATGTCCCTGCGCAGCCAGGTGACTAAAAAACCGACGGGTTCCTAAATCTTTGTCGAGCAGATACCATGCACTGCCATGCAGATAAATAAAAGCCAAACCTGAAGGGGTAATATTTGAGGGCGGCTGCCACATATCACACAGTAGTTTTCTGTCCGTACCGGGAATGATTGCAAAAGAAATGTCTCGTTCCATGCGTCGAGTGGGAGCCGGAGGCAACTTTAATAAGGTACGCCCTGGAAGGAAGTGATTTTTTAGTCCGGGATTTATTTTGTCTTCCCAATCAAAACCGAAAGCTTTTTTAAAGTTGCTTGAAGAAGCAGGTGGTTTTGTAACAAGGTAAATGTGCACACAAAAAAACAGAACGTTGTAAATCCCAACCAAACTAATAAAGACCGAACCTGTTATCAGTCCCACAATAGTGCTGAACACTCCAATTAAGACAAGAATGGGTGATGATGCGGAGACATACAATTTTACGAACCACAAAGCCGGTGCAGGCCAACGTAAGCGGAGAAAAACTAGAATGCTTAGCAGTACTGACAGCGAGCCTAAGACGGCAGCAAGGAGCTGAATTATTTCTGCAAAAATGTTCATAAGCATCTTTTTTTGCCTGGCAGGTCGAACAAACAATGTGACTGCGGTTAGGCAGGTTTATTATTTCTTCTCATTAACATGATGGCAAATACAATCACCCAAACCATATAAGCACCTATATTGATGCGTTCCCAGATGCCTACATGTGGTGTGGGCAGATTGGCTTCGATTCCAAGACTTTCCTTTGTTGTCAATATGCCGAACACGAGAAAGATTAAGACGATGGCCACTGAAAAGATCCTGAAACCTTTCCCGAGTGTTGCTGCACCAAAGCCGATCATCAGCAACATCAAACCCAGATGGATAAAAGCCCAAACAAGATGGAGTGTGTCCGTGGACGTTCCTCCTCCGGCAGCAATGATTTTCCGCTGGTGCATCGGCGGCCAATAGAATCCCAAAAGTGCATCGAAAATAATAACGAGGGCAACGAACTTCAGCATCCAGCTTCCTTTTGCTGATAACCAGATGCCCAACCCGAAAGCGATAAAGAGGAGGGAATAGAATATACAGAGCACAAACCAAAGTGTCCGGGTGGGTGTATCGACCGCCGAGAGTTCACTCACTGTTTGCGAAACCATATCATAGCCAGGGTATTGAATCGGTACGATGATGTTTACGATTACATACCATAGCATAGACAGGACGCCACAAATGAGTAAACTTTTACGTGCCAATTTTCTTTAATGTTTAATCGATACAAAGAAAAATATTTTACTGCTGACAAACAATGATTGTTATCATCAATTGATATGATAAGCAGCATATCTAAATCCCACCCCTAATCCCCTAAAGGGGAAGGACCAGTAATTCTATTTCGATAATCTTTGTGTTTCAAGTTCTAACTGTACAATTGGGTCACTTGACTGACAAAATAAGTTTCTCGAAATATATCTCGTAGCATTCATCACATTGTCTGGTTTCAGAAGCATTCATCGTGCATTGGTTAAACAAATTCCTCATTCGAAATGGTCGAATAGTCACCATTGCTGGCATATCCCATTCACAAAACAACACTATCAAACTGCCTATGCGACGTGGCAACATATGCCACGATCAATATTGAATTGCTCGAAAAGTATCTTAACCGGAGAAAACAAATCACGAAAATCAAGCAGATGACCGGTCAACTGGCAGTTGTCAAACCATCAACTCTATTCATTTATATATCTTTATTGGGCACCTCTTGCCGGGCTAACGAATAACCATGCCCCAACAGCATACATTCGAAAACGTACGCGGCAATTTTATGACGACCCTCCAAGCCGACAATTCCAACTGATTTTCTTTCAATCTAAAAAAATTTGAGAAACCGAATAGTTGCACTTATATTTGCAACCGATTAGTTTCGCAAAAAAAAATTAAAGAATATGAAACGAGACATTTTCGGGCAATAGCCGACCCGACGAGGCGGGCAATTATTATCTTAATTGCGTTGCAGGCAATGACACCGAACGCCATTGCTGACAACTTCAATACTATCCGACAATCTATTTCTGAACACCTTCGCATACTCACTGGATGCGAACTAGTAAAACAGGAACAACAAGGCAGGGAAATTTACTACTCACTTGAAATTGAAAAAATGAAAGAGATTGACAAATGGCTTAACCAATTCAGAAAGATTTGGGAAGCCCGATTCAATCAACTTGACAAAGTATTATCAACAATTAAAAAACAGAAAAAATGAAAAACAATTTGCTATTTGATTTTACTATTGACAAAACAACAAAAACGGTATTCGTAAACAGAGAATTTGCTGCCGACCTTTCGCTGGTATGGGATGCTTTTACCAAACAAGAAATTCTTGACCAATGGTGGGCACCTAAACCCTGGGTATCAAAAACAAAATTTATGAATTTCAAAGTTGGTGGGCGAAGATTTTATGCTATGGTAAGCCCGGAAGGACAAGAGCATTGGTCAATTCAGGAATTTACTTCCATTAGTCCAACAACCAATTTCAAAATCTTGTCTGCTTTTGCAGACAAGGATGAAAACATCAATACCGAATGGCCAAGTTCTAATTGGGATTTGAATTTCAGCGAACAAAACGGAACGACAAAGGTCAGTATTACTATTAAACATAAAGCCCTTGCCGACTTGGAGAAGATGATTGAAATGGGCTTCCAGGGAGGATTTACTATGACATTGAACTACTTGGAAAATCTGTTAACAACTTTATCGCAACGACGGTAGAAAGAAAAACTGCTGCTACGCTGCATTGCCAATTTTGAAGAAGTTTTTAAAAAAATAAATTAAACAATATGAGAAAAATAATCGTCTTATCAATG
>DAINQQ010000098.1:0-20170 GCA_036742645.1 Flavitalea sp. | reverse complement strand
CTGGTTGAGGGCGCCTGCGACATGTTTGATATACCGCTTAATGTGAGATATGATCTCAACCAGGGAAACAAGCATCGCTATTTTCTAAGTACCGGCCTTTCCACATACCTGATGAAACAGGAAGAATATCATTATCACTACCAGTACATTAATGGAAGTCCCGGATACAGATACAGAACCTATGCCTCAGATGAACATCATTGGTTGTCTATACTCAATATATCTGCAGGGTTTGAGAAGAAAATCAGTAAACGGTTTGCTCTGCAAGGTGAGCCATATCTTAAAATTCCATTAGTAGGAGTAGGATACGGCAATCTCCAGTTGAATAGTTATGGCGTTTACTTTTCTTTAAGGTATAATACAGGCGTGCTGTCCGGCAGAAAATAACGTTTATTGGGACTTTCAAGGCCCTATTCGCGTCATTTGTAACAATTAGCGTCGCAAGCGTAACAGTCATTCGTGTGTATCAAACCATACTTTTTGCTCATTGTTCCATTCACCATTGTAGTTAATAAAAAGCTCCTCGCCTTTCTTAAGATCACGAACTGTAATGATCTGTATCAGCTCATTTTTATAATCCATTCCGTACTCACAATTCGATTTGTAAGAGTGGTTGTATAGAGATACCCATCCAAGCGCCATACAGCATTGTTTCTTCTTTCCACCCCATTCAAAAATATAATCGTGGAGCAGGGTTTTGTCTATCCATTGGCGGTCGGCGTTATCGATGACAATAACCGGTGCTATTTCTACCACGGTCCCCATCTTCACATTGCGGGATGTAAAAACTCCACGTCCCATTTTCCTTGTACGAGCGATATATAAAGAGGGTAAAATCATGACAAATCTTTTAAAGGTCGTATTAATGCATCAACAGTTAGCCAGTTTGCAAGATACTTCATGGATCTATCATCCTCACAGCACTAAGCGCTATTAAATCCCGTGTTTGCAGATATAAAAGCTCAGCGAGCTGAATTCCGTGTCCAAAATCAAATTTCTCATGATAGAAAAGTAAATTCGCCCATGGCCGAGGAAAAAATTGAAACCAGTTTACTGGAGGATTTTAAAGATATCATCGCAACCGATGAGACTCTCCGTATCCGTGAGTTTCTGAATGATCAGAATATCAGTGACGTGGCAGAACTGATCAATGAGCTGCCGGAATTCGAAAGTCAGATCATCGGCAATATGAATATAAATCGTGCTGTGGGTGTATTCAAGATACTCGACCTCTCCACACAGAAAAACATTATTCATGAGCTTCCACCGTACAAGACCGCGGAACTACTGAATGAATTACCAGCCGACGATCGTACTTCCTTCCTTGAAGAGCTTCCAAGCGAGGTAGTGAAAGAGCTTATTCGCCTGCTGAATCCTGAAGAAAGAAAAATAACATTATCCCTGCTTGGCTATCCGGAAGGCAGTGTGGGCAGACTAATGACACCTGATTATATAGCGGTCCAGGTAGACTGGAATGTAAAAGAGGTGCTGGACCATATCCGCGAAGTTGGCAAAAACAGCGAAACGATCGACGTAATCTATGTGGTGAACGACAGGGGCGAATTTGTAGACGACATTCGTATACGCGAAATCCTCCTTGCCAGTCCTGAAACGCTGGTAGGCGATATTATTGATTACCGCTTCATAACACTCCGGGTATACGATGACCAGGAGGTGGCCAACGAGGTATTCAAAATGAATAACCGGGTTGCATTGCCTGTGATCGATGATAAAAATATTTTGCTGGGCATCGTTACTATCGATGACGTGTTATGGGTTGCCAGCGAGGAGTTCAGTGAGGACATACAAAAAATTGGTGGTACAGAAGCGCTCGATGAACCCTATCTTGAAATGCCCATTTTGAAATTATTTAAGAAAAGGGTTGTATGGCTCATTGTTTTGTTCCTGGGTGAAATGCTAACGGCAACAGCCATGGGCTATTTTGAAGATGAGATTGCGAAGGCTGTTGTACTCGCGACATTTATCCCGCTAATTATTTCGAGCGGTGGCAATACAGGTTCGCAGGCGTCAACTCTGATCATTCAGGCGATGGCACTTGGAGAAATTACTATTAGCGACTGGTGGCGTGTGATGCGAAGGGAAATTCTCTCCGGCATTTTGCTTGGAAGCGTGCTTGGCCTCATCGGTTTTATTCGGCTTGAGCTTTGGAATGGAATCTTCAACACGTATGGAGAACACGGAACACAGATCGGACTGGCCGTGGGGTTTTCTTTGTTGTGTGTAGTACTCTGGGGAACCGTGACCGGTTCGATGTTGCCCATCATCCTAAAAAAATTAGGAGCGGATCCGGCCACCTCCTCCGCACCATTTGTCGCAACTTTAGTTGACGTAACCGGGTTGGTAATCTATTTTTCAATGGCTTACCTGTTTATGTCGGGCACTTTGTTGTAACAGGTAGCTAAAGATAAATCCACAAATGCAATTCACTTTGCATCTTTGCTGCTTTGCGCGAAGACAGGTTTCAAATTATAGTACATATGTTGCCCATTCAAGTGATTTCTGCGGCTTCAATTTTAGGTTTGAAACCAACAGGAGTAGAAAAACTTCCTGAAAGTTTATTATCGCATCGATTATCTCAAAGATTAAATATCCGTCACCCTATAATAAAAGTACCCGTACTAAACTCAAAATATGATTTCAATCGTGATAGTGTAACCAGTTGTCTGAACGCCCCGGCTATCAGGCAATTTTCTATTACGCTTGGAAAACATTTGACCACAGTGCTGGACAAAAATTACTTTCCGTTGGTCCTCGGTGGTGACTGTAGCATTTTAATAGGAATTCTTTCGGCTTTGAAAGTGAGAGGCGCATACGGTTTGATATTTTATGACGCACACGCTGATTTCTACCAGCCAGAAAAATCTATCACGGGTGAGGTTGCAGACATGGACCTTGCAATCGTTACGGGTAGAGGACCGGACATACTCACGAACATTGATGATCTGCATCCATATGTCGCCGACAAACATGTGATCCATATCGGTCAGCGTGATTGGGAGGAAACAAGGAAGTATGGATCACAAGATATCAGGGAAACGGTCATTCAGCGTTTTGACCATGAATCAATAAATAAATCAGGTATTCCTCGCAGCATCCAAAAGATTACCCAAGCAATGAATGCCATGAATGTCGATGGCTTCTGGATACATTTCGATACAGACGTTCTTTCAGATGAAGAAAATCCTGCAGTCGATTACAAGTTGCCGGGAGGCCTGTCCTCTGAACAGTGCGAGCTATTATTAAAGGCAGCATTGTCGACTAATAAAATAATTGGAATGACCTTGACGATTTTTAATCCCAAGCTTGATGATGAGCAGGGAACAGTTGCGAAAGTATTGACGAATTTGATAAGCCGCTCGTTCAAGGGTTAGATATGCCATACCTGTGAACGACTGATTTTCGAAAGCGCCGTGTAGGCATGGCATCCCTACCGCATCTTGTCAACGCTTACGCTTGTAGATATCCTTTAGATCCTTTTCAAATAACGTGTAAGGGTCGTTATAAAACCGGTTGAAATCCGGCTCGCTTACGTGACCGGGGTAAGGTGCATAATAATGTGTTGGACTTTTTGTATCATTACGCCAAACCAAAACATAGCTTACCTGTATATCGTCGGATCTTAGGGCTTTTAGCAGGGTCTCAGTCCACCAGGTTTTGTTTGGAATGGATTCAAGCCCCGTTTCTGTGAAGGCAGCTAGTTTGCCTGCGGTTCGTGCATATTCGGAAACAATCTTCAACTTCTTAATGCCTGCTTCAAGATTGTACCTGCCTTCTCTGCCAAAATCGCCGTAGTTATCCATTCCAACCATATCGACCCATTCGTCACCGGGATATCTTTCCAGAAATTCTTCGCGACTATTAAATTTATTATCCGGAGAAAAAGCATAAATCAAGTTGTGTACCTGCAAACTATCACGAAAATAAGAAACAGTGAAGCGCCAGAGTATTTTGAACTCTTCCGGAGTGCAATGCGCTCTTCCCCACCAGAACCAATCGCCATCAAATTCATGAAAGGGTCGGAAGATCATAGGTACCGTTTTCCCATCATTCCCTTTCACTGACTTAACAAATGAAGCTATTCCCTGCAGGATCGACTTGTACTTCTCATGATGTTCCTTACCCGGAATAATGTATTTGACAGCTGGAAGCGAAACTGAATCTTTCCAGTAAAAGCCTCCGCCTGAAATAGGATTCGAAAAATGCCAGGCGACTGTCACTACTCCACCACGGTTATATGTATCGGCAATGTTTTTTCTTAACGCAACTTTTGTTTGTTCGATTTCGCTGTCTGGTCTTCCTGACAACCCTGAGAAATCGACACCAATAACTGCAGGATGCGAGCCAGTAACAGATTTAACATCAGACCGGTTTAGATCGCCAAACCATCCGTGCCCGTATTCTGTTGCGTGCTGATGTCCGAAAAGAATATGCTTTTTTGAAAGCTCATGCAAATTGAGAAATAAGTTCACTGTTTCAGGAGTGGCCTTCTTATCGATCAGCTCTAACTTCTTCTGAGAAAAGCAAACATTAGCTTGCAGGCATACCAAAAAATAGAACACTAAATAAGAACATCTTTTCATTTCCTGATTTTTGCAAGTATACATCCTGACCTGTTGGTGCAGCATTAAAAAAGCCCGGCAATTCGGGCTTTTGAACTTTCAATCTGTTAAGAGGATAGCCAACAGGTACGTTTACACTCTTTCTTTTTCTTGATCTCTTTTTTTTCAGTTTTCTTAACCTCTGTTTTCTGTACCTGATCCTGCTTTTTGCTCCGGCTGTTGAGACTGGCAAATGCTACTGCGCCTACAAAGGCGACTAAGATGAGTATGACCAACAATCTTTTCATACGCGGCGATTTTGTACATATAAGTTACGAAGATTCGCACAGTATGAATATTATTTTTTGTGAGTTGAGTAAAAAAATGTTTTAGGTCCAGTTCCCATCATAAATGCACTTGCTTGGCGCTTATCTGCTACGATTTCTTTTCTTCGCGGTTTGAGTTTTTTTAATGCAAATAACGCAGAGTAAACGCAGAGGTTAGCCAGGGATTCTATTTGATGTAAAGCGCTTTACTGTTTCTCCGTGTTCTTTTGTTCCAGCCAGGCACTATGTTCACAATAAGACACTTAGAAGCTGAATTGCCCGGACTGATTTTTGTATCTTGAGTGTCTGGACAATGATCCATCACCATTTTAAAAAATGAACAATATGCCTTCTTTAGAAATGAGTATTCCACATAAACTAAGCCGCGAAGAAGCTAAACGACGAATCCAGGATTTATTACCAAAAATGAAAGCAGACTTTGGCGATCAAATCAAGGATTTACATGAAGAGTGGAATGGCGACACTGGAATATTCAGTTTTTCAGTAATGGGATTTGCCGTGTCTGGAAAACTTACTGTAAACGAATCATCGGTCGATCTCGACGGGAACCTTCCATTTGCCGCAGCATTCTTCAAAGGAAAAATCAAGTCCGTTATTGAAGAAAAGGCCCAACAAGTGCTTGCCTAGTTAGCCAGGAGTTTTTTTGCCACGGATTCACCGATTTCCGCTCATTTATAAGCACGTAATTCGTTAATCGGTGCTAATCCGTAAAATCCGTTGCAAACGTATTTTCGTATCCTCTATCTTTACGGAAACCTCTGCTTGTGACAAACAGATTTGCGTTTATCAATGGTGACATCATACAAGAAAAAAAAGCAACCCTTCACATTAGTGATCTCGCTATCCAACGTGGCTATGGAGTTTTTGACTATTGCCGCACAAATGATCATGTTCCTATTCACCTGGAAGACCATATCGATCGATTCCTCAGATCAGCCGATATTATGCAGCTTCAGTCACCAGTGTCCCGGGAAAGCCTTGTTGAAATTATCCATGAGCTTATTAGAAAAAATGAAATCCCGCAGTCTGGCATCCGCATGTTATTAACGGGCGGATACTCGCCAGATAGTTATGAGATCATCCAACCAAATCTTATAATTCTTCAGCATCCGCTGGTTCTACTTGCCAGAGGTGCTTTTGACAAAGGGATCAAGATAATCACACATGAGTATGTGCGGGAATTTCCCCACGCTAAAACCATCAATTATTCGATGGGAATATGGCTGCAAAGAAAAATCAAAGAACAGGGAGCAGCAGATGTATTATATCACCAACAGGGTGAAGTTTCTGAATTCCCAAGAGCAAATTTTTTTATCGTTACCAAAGGTGATGTTATCGTGACTCCGAAGAGAAATGTTTTATATGGGATCACCAGGAAAAAAATTCTCGAACTCTCGCCGAAAGGTGTTTCTATTGAAGAAGGAGTGGTTACGCTGGCCGATATTCGCGCGGCTAAAGAAGCCTTCATGACGAGTACTACAAAACGCGTTTTACCGATTGTGCAAGTAGATAATATTATGATTGGCGACGGGCGCTGCGGTGAAGTCACCAATTTAATCGATCAGTTACTCGTAAAGGAAGAAAACGTGATAGTACAATAAAAAAACGGGCGCCCGCATGGACGCCCCTTTCACTAATCTAGCATTATTTGCAAATTATCATTACTCTTTTTTTGTCGAGTCTTTTGTCTTCACTTTTATCTTATCGTCTTCGTACTTTGCTTTGCCGTCCTTGCTTTTGACTTTTATCTCTCCATCTTCCGATTTAGCTTTCACGCCGTTGCCTTTGACTTTAATTTCATCCCCATCAATCTTGAATTTCTGATCACCCACTTTTAGTTTCAACTCATCCCCGTCGACTTTTACTTTACCATCATCTAATTTCCACTTCCCATCTTCGCCTTTAATAACGTAGCTGTTGACCACAAATCTTCCACGACCAAAGACCGTATCATTGGTGGCTGTATTGATATAAAATTCAACGGGTGCCCCTGTTTTTTTATTGAGTGTCCGAATTCCAGCCGCATCATACCAGACCTCAATTGTTTCTCCTGTATTTAAGTCGCGATAAACTGTTTTAGTTGGAACAGTATCTTCGACCAGACAATAAATCACTTCTTCTGATGTGGGCTTTGAGACTGTTTTGAAAGCTTCGTTAGTGTCGAAAGTCATAAGTCCGCCCACTGCAAACATACCTGCAAAGGATAGATAAATTGTTTTCATAATTCGAGTTTATTGTGAAAACACAAGTATCAGACCAACAAACCGGTAGTATTCAACCTAACGAAAAACTTCATTGAAACGGAATTAATTCCCCAAAATTCCCCAGAATGGCCCGGAAATTCAGATCAGCCACCTCAACATTTGCATTTTATTAAGCAATAAACGTCTTTCTTCACCGTCATTGTTGTTTACACAAGCTATGTTTAAATCTATCCTTTCCCTTTTGTTAGCGGGCGCTCTATACAGCCCGGCTCGCGCTTTCTATAATCCACCGTTGCCACCAAGGGCGCATGTGGCCGAAAGTCATTTCTCACAACAAATTGTTTACGCCGATGGCGCGACAAAAATCATCGATCTGATTCTCGAAACGGTGGGATTACAAGCAAGCTTTGAAGTCAGGCGGGCCAACGTGCCCAATGCAGCGGCCGTAGTTTACCAGGGAAAAAGATATATCCTCTACAATCCATCTTTTATTGCGGCGATGAATAAGGCTGCAGGTACTCCCTGGGCTTCGGTCGCCGTTCTTGCACACGAAATTGGGCACCATCTGAATGGTCACACACTTGATGGAAAGGGAAGCTTGCCAGCGATTGAACTCGAGGCTGATGAATTTTCTGGCTTCGCCCTACGAAAAATGGGTGCCAGTCTTTCTGAGGCTCAGGTTGCCATGAGAATTATCGCAATTGCAAAAGCTACCCGGACCCATCCGGCAAGAAGCGACAGGTTGCTGGCAATTGCGAACGGATGGAATCATGCAGATGACCAACTGGGCGGTCAGGATGTGGGTGAGATAAAGCCTCGTCTTCCTGAGCCTGAGCCTGACCCGGCTCAAGAATCACTATTGCCGGCAAAGCAAATTGCATTCGACGTTCACTTTAGCTTCGATCCCAACACAAAATATCATGTTACTGTGAAGAACAACCTCGTAAAACTTCTTAATAACGACCTATATGTTCTGGGTAAGCTTTTATCAACCGGAAAATCATCGTATCCGCTGGCTTTTCAGACCGTCTCTCAGGACTTCCTTTTAATCAGCAGAACTGGCAAGATCATTAATGCACAAGGCAAGACCTTGGGATACATTACGCCGAGAAACTAGACGGCAAAATTGAACAACCCACCTGGATGCTGCCTCCTGATTCGGCACAGATTTTTCAGCAGTTGCTAAAACAACGTGTATGGAAACAGGTTCGAACAGCCGCAACGGAAAGCCAGAAAAGGTATTCGGGAATCGACCTAAAAACACGGATTTGCAGGACTCTCCAAAAGATGCCGAGAAATTGAGAGCAGACGAAACTACGATCGATCTTCCGGAGGTTAGTGACATTCCGGGCCAGGAACATATTCATGTACCTGAGTTGGGAGAACTCGCCGATACCACGATATCTTCTGACGATGAAGAAGGGGCTGGAATACTCGACGATCTTAATGACGAAGATGCGATATCAATTCGCATGGGCACCGAGGCAGATATTTCTGAGACCGAGCGCGTTACACTTGAAACAGCCGATAACTTCCAGGCAACCAAAGACGAAGATAGGTTACGGACGGCAGCGATGGATAACACGGATTTCGAGGGAGAAGGCTTAAATGAAAGCAGTTTTGGTGAAGAACAAACTGGTTCAGATCTGGATGTACCTATCAGCGAAACGGACGATGCAAATGAAAATATAGGGGAAGAGGATGAGGAAAACAATTCGTACAGTCTTGGCAGCGACAGCAATGACCAGGTAGTAGAAGGCACACCCTAATACCTGCAATAATGTTCTGTTAACACCTGCGTAATACGTGCCGAGCTGCAAATTACTTTTTCTTGATCACTGATAACTTAGTGAATTCTGTCCCGTTAAAAATCCTTACAAGGTTGATATCCCGTGACTTATTCCATTGCTCCAAATTTGTTTCTGATACGATGCGCCAGAAATTCTTTGACTTTAACTCGTCGTAGTCATTTACCTTCACGAACATCCCAGTCACTGCATTACGCTTTTTGAACTCGATCTTCACAGGCTTGTTAGGTTGTTGCTCGTTCTCGATAAACTTTGAAATCAATTCAGAAGTCATAAAAAAATTTTGGCGAAGGTAGGTCTTTATACCCGGATTATCAAAGGTAATTCAGCTTGCAGCCTGATTTTGCGCATATTAACAACGCCTGAAAAAGTCTAAGTGGATACAATTAAAGACTATCTTTACAATAATACATTTATTCAATACATTAATTCATGGACAACAAAAAACACGGAACCGTAAAATTTTTCAATACCGAAAAAGGCTTCGGTTTCATCAAACACGATGACTCAGGTCAGGAAACTTTTGTACACTCTAGCGGTTTAATTGACCAGATAAAGGAAAACGACCGCGTCGAATTCGATGTGCAAAATGGCAAAAAAGGTTTAAATGCAGTGAACGTAAAACGTATCTAATATTTAAAACTCCGATTGCAAAGGACTGATGATTCAGTCCTTTTTTGTTTTTGTCCGTCACAAGTGCCCGTCTTTCAGGTTTTTTCGCTCAACCGACGGCCAAGCCAAATGATAATGGTCCCTATTTGACTAATTCAGATTTAAAACCCTGTCTTTGGGATACTTAACTGTATATGAAAATCGCACTTTCCTGCTTTCACCGGGCTGCAATTCTAATTTCCAGGTCAGCACCCCAAGATCCTTGTTTAGCGATGAATTCCCGTCATCTAACAGCTCTACTTCTGTGTCTTTGTTTGTAGACAGGGGATATTGGTCTTTCAGCATTAATCTTACTGTATCCTTTTTATTATTCTTAATGGTAAGCTCGTAGGTGATTTTTTGCAATTTATTATTCCCCATAAATTTCACACTGCTGAAGTCGCCCATTTTCTCACGTTTCACTATCACGCGTTTGTCTCTACCAAGTGTGAGGTTCAGCGTGTCGGCAGTGGAGTTCGGATCGATAAATGACTTTCCCACGTAGGTCCCTTCGAAAATAATATTTGCCTCACCCGGTAACAGGTTTAATTTCTCCCAATCCGCCACTTCAGCTAAAAGATACGCGTCCTTGTCCAGTTTAGGAACAGCGTAGTATTTATAAACGGCTTCGATAGAATATTCTTTCAACGTGGCAGTCTGTTCCTTACCGTTGGTTGGCACATCGTAAGGCAGATCGATATCAAAACTGACATTGAGTTCATTATCCGTAACCGAAACATAATCTTCCAGGCCGCCTTTTAAGGTGACGAGTATAACGCCGTTGCTTCCACGGGAACCATAGGTTGCTGCAGCAGCAGCTTCGGAAAGCACCTCTGTTTTTGCAATAGATGCGGGATTAATTTTTCCAAACTCATCCTCACTCATAAGCGCTCCGTTCACAACATATACTGGTCTGTTAATTTTTTCCCTGCTTGCTGGAGCAGCGGCTCCATATCCAGAAACGACCACTTCAGACATTGAAGCTTTCATATCTTCAAAAGATTGAATCCTGTTTCGGGCTAACCCTTTCTCCATAACTGTCACAGGATTGATATAACTCAAAAACCATGAACGCAATATTGGCGCATTTCCCCATTGATTCGGAACGGAAGTAGACAGCGCAAGTTTTACCTGCTTCCAGTCGATGCCGGTGGTTTGTACCAGTTTTGCTTTATAGATAACTTTTAGCGGTTTTTTGATATCATCCACCCTGATATCATAATACGGCGCCCAGAAAGCATTCGGCGCGATGTAAGAAACCGTAAAATCCGCATTTCCCGCCATTGCGACTGATAGCTGTAGGTGAATTCTACCCGTGATTTTGTTGTTCTTCTTTTCCTCTTCCGCAATCTGGCTCCTGAGCCGGTTAATTTGATTCGAAATCTTTTTGTGCTTCTCTCTTTGCAGTGACAATTCATTCTGCAATTCGATCGATTTGCTTTTATAATAGTCCATCAGCTTTATTAATTCGGCGACACTCAATCCTTGTTGGGATCCCTTTATATCCCTGTTCGTCTTTAGCACTTCGATAAGTTCAATAGTCGTAGTAAGTGACACGTTGACTTTATCAAAATCTTTTTGAACGTCCGCAAGTGAATCCTGTAATCGTTGTACAGTTTGAGTGGGCTCAACAGCCCGCAAATAATTATTAGCAAATTCGACACTCATGATCGTAACGCTTGAAGGACAATTAATCTGAATACTATTTATATCAACCTGGTTGCTGATGCCCTCAATAATTAATTCATTATTTCCCTGCTTCAATACGGCGCTCACAGTATGCAGTAGCTCGGCCCCGCTGCGGTATACCGTAACATTTTTCAATTCAGATTGCGCTGAACCTTTTCCATCAGCCGCTTTTAATAAAGAGTTGGTAAGGAGTGCTGCTATTAGCAAGAGACTTTTTGCATTCATATTTACTTTTTAGGCTAGATGCGTAGCCGGAAGAGATTACACAAATGCCGAAATAATCTTCTGCTGACCTGATATGTAGAATTTGAGCCTCAACGAGGCGTCTCCGTTTAGATGTTTATATCAAGCAACTAGTTTTCAATATTTTACTCTCGGGCATTATTTTTTCAATTCATAGTTAAAGACATAGAATGGCAGAAAAAACAACAGGAACCAAGAATCAGCACCGATCAAAAAATCCTCATATAAACGAAAATCCGGACGGTGATGAATACGCAAAAAAGCAGGAGATAAAGCATAGCGGAGCAGAGTCTGAACCACAAGCAGTTCCAAAACGGAACCAGCAAAATTTGCAGAACACGGGATTTCAGGAAGATCAACCAAAAAACCCTGTTCGCAGTAGCGGTTCACTAAATCAGGAAGACCAGGAAGATAAATATCGCCAGCCGGGCGATAAGTTTTCTGAAGATGCTGATAAAATAAGTTCCTAGTAAAGCCACTATTCGTTAACCAAAAAATGAATATCAATTATGGTAGAAAAGCAAAATCCTGATACGTATCCTAATGAGAACCTGGGTCAGGATACCGATTCTGATCTTAACAAACAAGGCCGTACAGGAAACAAAAAGAAAAATAAGGGAAGAAAAGGAAGTAGTGAAATGGCAACTCGCGAAAACATGCGCTCTGATGGATACGGGAGTAGGCAAAGAAATGAGGATTCTAACGTAGGTCCCTTAGACGCAGATTTAAACGAACTTCCCAGTAAACGCCGTACTTCAGGAAACAACCAAACCGGTTCGGGTTTGGGATAAATAGGTCATTTTGAAAATCGATACAGCCGGGTTAATTCCCGGCTTTTTTATTGAAAAATAATTGACAGAAAAAGGGCATTTTGCGTTTCATTAACCTATAATCTGGTATTTTTAAACTTAACATTCTATTATTATGCGGATCTTGTTATGTGTAGTGTTTGCCTGTTATACTTTTCAACTAACAGCCCAGGAATTGGATTTTCGTGATTACCGAAATAAAAAAGAGAGTTTTACAAAGATCCCTGAAAAAGACGTTCGCGGCGATGTGGCTTCCTTCGCGGTTGGTGGCATTGATGAAAGCATAGGAAAACTTCCCTTAACAAAAATTGGAGTGAGTAAGTACGAAAACAATTTCATGAGTTTCGAGCGTGATAACATCAAAGTTGTGATTACTACGGGCACGTTTGACCCTGCACAGCATAAGCTTACAAAAGATGGGGATCATATTGTGAAGATCGATAACAAACCTTTTTACGGGAACTACGGTGAGATGCCTACCAATCATATTCAGTCGCTAACGATTCTTATTGACAAGGACACTGTGGCCGTTCCGGCAACAGCGTATTCTGACCTTTGTAATGTAACTTTTACTTATCGCGACAAGAGTGGAACAGAAAGATCGAACAATGGTATTTACCTTTCAAAAGATAACCGCAAATTATATGTGTACCTCTTAAACAAGGATGGAGATGGCGGTTACGAAGCTACCTGGGTGATACAGGATAAAAAATTTCTGAGGAGAGTACTTGACTACGGAATGATTAAATAGTCCCTAAGACTACCTTCGAAAAAATAATATTCTTTGTGTTCCTTGTGCCTTCCGTTGTTTTCGTGTTGAACCCTGTGATTTTATAATCAATGGGCTCACGAAGAACAACGGAAGACACAAAGTCTATATGTAAGAATGAAGGATTTTAAAACTAATATGGTACACATCGGCCAATACAATATTTTAAAAGTTATCCGAAAAGCAGACTTCGGCGTTTACCTGGATGATGGAGCTGAAGGAATATTATTACCAAAAAGATTTGTTCCTCCAAATACAAACATTGGCGACGAGCTCAAAGTTTTTGTATATCACGATTCCGAAAATCGCGCCATCGCCACTACCCAAACTCCAAAAGGCATCGTCGGAGACATTTTAAAGTTGAAAGTGGTAAGCGTAACGCCGCAGGGTGCTTTTCTCGATTGGGCCTTAATGAAGGATCTCTTCGTAGCAAGGTCGCAACAACTGATGGGTATGCGAGTAGGCGGTGAGTATCTGGTGAAGATTTACCTCGATGAACAAACCGGAAGAATCGCAGCGAGTGAAAAAATAGACTTTTTTCTTAGCAACGACACACTCACAGTAAAGGAACTTGACGCGGTGAATCTTACCGTTTATCGCCGTACTGATATCGGCTATGTGGTAATCATCAACAATGTTCATACAGGAGTACTTCACTTTAATGAAATTTATCGCAACATCAATGTAGGCGAGAAATTTCAAGGATATATCAAAACTATCAGACCAGACAACAAAATTGATGTTGTGCTTGGTAAGCCTGGCTATAAACGAGTAGAAGATGAAATCGAAAAAGTGCTTCGCCTGCTAGACGAGAATAATGGCTATCTGCCATATAACGACAAATCTGATCCAGAAGATATCTATCAATTTTTTGGAATGAGCAAGAAAACATTTAAGATGACCACAGGTGCTTTATACAAGCAGGGAAAAATACAATTTGCCAAGGAAGGCATTCTCCGGGTTGAACAATAGCCATCGGGCTCTGGAGAAACAGATTGCGGCATAAGACGTGGCAAACTTTCTCCTTTTTCAGCTTTGAGCACGCCAAAAGAGTTTCCATAATTTCATTCATCATTATGGTACGGTTTCTTTCTTCATAAGAACAAAACTAGCTCTATGAATATTTTATCATGGATTTTATTTGGACTGATAGCGGGCGTTATCGCCAAAGCAATTCGTCGGGGTAAGGATCCCGGAGGCTGGATGGTGACTATACTTCTCGGGACTGTAGGCGCATTCATCGGTGCGGCAATAGGGCACTATTTGCTTGGATGGGAAGATGAAGCCGGATGGAACTTCCGAAGTTTCCTCCTGGCGATCGGCGGCGCCGTCCTTGTGTTGTGGATCTATCGAATGGCAACTAACCGAGGGAAAGTGACTCTGTAACAATTGATTTAAAATGAGAAGCGTCCAGAATTTTCTGGATCGCTTCTTATTATATTTTATCTATTTCATTTTATAATTCTTCAGATTCTTCTGGCCGGTTATCTCCTCCGTCACGTCGAAGCAACTTAAAATCTGATTTTCCAAATCGATAAGAGAAAGTAAGCCGAAACCCCCGTACATTTCTTCTGCGATATGAATCCTGGTAAAACCTTTCAGTATCATAAATGGTTCCCCACCTGTTTGTATTGAAAACATCATTCACGCTGAATGTCAGCGAAGCTTTGTTATTCTTAAGGAAATCCTTTCTTATCGCTGCATCCAGATTGAATTGAGGCTTTCGTTTACCCTGTGGTATAACTTCCCATGACTCATACTCGCCAATCAGCTGAAAACCGAGATTATTGAATAGTTTCGACCGTTGTGTTACAATTTTATAGTTTGTTGTGAGTTTTGCCTCATATTGAAATCCTTCGTTGCTTAGGTCGAGTTCGTCTATAACTGCATTAACCTTTTGGTACTGCATCTGTATCGTAGGAACGATATCAAAATTTTTAGCTAACGTATGCTGAAGTGTCAGTTCAGCGCCAAATGAATTCGTGTTGTGTGCATTAATAAAAGTATTCAGTATCGCGTTAGGATCGATCGCTGCATTATTCAATTGCTGATACTGCGCCGCGCTGATGGTGTCAGTGAATTGGGTAATATCCCCTTGTGTGTTTCGGAAGAACAAAACACCGAGAAAGCTTCCTTTCTCATACTTCTTATTATAATTAAACTCAAATGAATTGGTAAACTCCGGGCGAAGGTTTGGATTTCCCATCCTGAGATTCACCGGATCATTTATGTCGATGAATGGATTTAATCGCCAGAAATCGGGCCTCCTGATTCTCCGGGTGTAATTCAGTTGAATGTCCTCACCCTCGCTGAGTTCTTTTGTAATAAACACACTTGGGAATAATGCATCGAAAATATTTTTGAGAGATGAAGGATACTCATAACCAAACTTTTTTGCACTGTCAGGAAGTTCACCGTCGAATGTTGAATGTTCGGCCCGCAGCCCAAACTGGTAAGATATTTTTTCCCACTTATTTGAATACGTGGCGTACAGAGCATTGATTACTTCCTTATACTCGTACTTATTGCTTAATGGCAATTTCGTCGCAGCTCCGGCGACATCGATTGCAAAAGCATTGAAATCGCTGCTGAAATTATTTACGAATGAACGAATACCTGCCTCGAATTTTGAGTTTTCTCCATTTGGATTCACAAAATCTGCCTGTATCGTGAGCTGATCATTTTTGTTTGATCCATCGTTTCGGACCCTGTCCGGCACTTTGTATTCCCTTCCGTCTGGATAAAAATAAGTGTTGTAAATGTTCGACCGGTCGTTGCCTTTACCGTAATTGTAAGTTACATCGGCGGACAATACCTGCCCTGGTTTCGTGAACTTATGATTAAAAACGACTTGTGTATTGCTGCGATTAAATGATGACTGTCCATCAGAGAGACGATCCCCTCTCCTCTCCAATTGCCCAAATTGGTTCAGATACTCCTGCTTCTGATATTCTCCTCCGCTAAATTTTCCTTTTACAAAATTTTGGGAGACAGTAATTGTGTTTCGGTTATCAATAAAAAAATCGAAACCAAAACGCGCAGAAGAGAACTCACGTGTTCTTTCACCCCTCGAGTTTTGATTAAAGTAGTTTTGAATGATGCCGTTTTGTTTATTTTGCCTCAAGGTCTGCGAGGTAGCTATCCCTCCTGCGTGATTGTAGTTGCCACTCGCGAAGATGTTAAACTTACCCTCGCGTAAATTCAATGTAAGATTACCGTTTAAAATATCAGGTGAACCTGCACCCGCGGATGCAATTCCATTAAGACCAAGACGCTTGTTTTTCTTGAGTATCACGTTAATGATCCCGCCGGTGCTCGCAGCATCAAACTTCGCAGATGGGTTTGTTATCAATTCCACTCTTTCGATATTATCAGCAGGTATCTGCTCCAGTGTGAGAATCGTTGGCCTCCCATCAACAAATATCTGTGGCGTATTATTTCTTAAGAGTACATTACCCTCTACATCAACCGTAACAGAAGGGATACCTTTCATCACATCGATGGCAGTTCCTCCGGTGGCCGTAAGATTCTTCTCTACATTGAACACTTTGCGGTCGATGCCCATTTCCAAACCTGGTCGTTGTGCAACAACTGTAACAGTAGATAAATAAGCGGCGTCCTGTTCGATCTTAAGATTACCAAGATCTTTTTCACTGATGCCTGACAGCGGATCAACAAAAACATCCACTTCCATCGGCCTATACCCCACTGCACTTACGATAAATTTGAAGGTATCTATTAATGGAAGGTTGTCAAAATTGAAGTCGCCATTTGGCCTCGACAACATCCCTCCTACCAGGCTATCCGATTTGCTCGCAGACAAACTGTCGTTTGTCCTAATGTAGATCTGTACTGAGGCTGCCTCAATACCCCTGTTTGATTTGCCGTCAACGACTTTTCCATAAACCCGACCTGTCTTTATATTTAACTGAACTAACGAAGAATCAGCTACTTGTGCTGCAGAAGAAAGTGCTGTGAATAAAAGCAGGATAAAAAGAAAACTTTTCGCCATCAGAAATACATTGTTGGTGAACACTTTTACAGGGCAAGTATCGGGGTACATTAGTCACCATTTGATAAGGATAATGTTTAAAAAATTATGCCTCTGGAGTAAGACGTCAAACCGTTAAAATCCATGTACTTTTCAAGTCGGAAAATTCCCGGTTTTTGATAAAGACAGATTCTGCTCCGCAGATCAGTTTGCATATTGTCGAGTTTTATAGCGCAGTTCCATTGGCTGACAGGGTTTTAACACAGCAACGTCCGATCTCTCAGCCGATTGTACATTTCGGGTTTGCCAGCGCGGCAGTGTTGGCCAGCACCCTTATGGCGTAAAGGTTCCTGGTTTCACGAAACGCAGAATAACATCCGATGAATTGGAAGGCGTCGATATCTCTGCGACATCGTGAACTAACTTATTTTGGCTTTGATATTGGTGGAGAACAATGACGTAGGATAACAGACAAATTAAATTCCAGGGGAACTGTTATGCAGCTTCACATCAGTTTGCATACTGGCGAATTTTAGAAAATAATTCCATTGGCTGGCAAGGCTTTAAGACCGCATCAACGAAGCCAGTATCTTTTAAGTCGCTGTACATGTCCTGGTCAATGAGAGCTGCCGTAAAAGCAAGAACAGGAATACCGGGATATAATTTATTGATTTCCCGAACAGCAGTATATCCATCCATTTCTGGCATCTCAAGATCAAGTAAAATGATATTATAGTTAGCGTCCGTTTCGAGTGATTGCAGAGCTTTTAGCCCATTTTCGGCCGTTGTCAGATTCACATTCCAATCAGCCATGATTTTCTTTGCTATCAACATATTGATAACATTGTCTTCTGCTATTAATATCCGCATCCCCGAAAGGTCTGTCGTCTGCATTTTTGCTGCGGAAGGCGTTGTGTTGTTTGTAGTTGTTTGCTTCAGTTTTACTGAAAAAGAAAAAGTACTTCCGTTACCTGGTTCGCTTTCTAACTCAAGCTTGCTGCCCATGAGGTTCAATAACCGCTGCGAAATACTCAGCCCGAGGCCAGTTCCTTCATATTGGCGGGTTGTTGATGTGTACACCTGTCCAAAACTCTCAAATATTTTGGGGAAGTCAGATTTTTCTATCCCTATTCCGCTATCTTCCACAGCGAAGGAAACGTCAATCATCTGATTGTCTCTAGACTTCCGGAAAACTTTGAGATTCACATATCCTTTTTCTGTAAACTTCAGGGCGTTTGAAATGAGATTATTTAGGATCTGGATCATCCGGATATCATCAATCATCACATTCACATCAAGATCAGGATCGATCTGAACTTTTAATTCGAGCTTCTTCTCGTCGAAACGATTACTAAAAGGCAGCACAGAATTTTGTATCAACTGTTTCAAGTTCATTTCAGTCAGATGGATATCCAGCTTTCCTGCCTCAATTTTATTATAGTCAAGAATATTATTGATCAATTCAAGCATGTGGTTCGAACAATATTTCAAAATGTTCAGGTACTCACCCTGCTCCGGCAATGTGTTGTTTTTTGTTAACAGGTTAGATGCTCCGATGATGCCATTCAACGGCGTTCTAAGCTCGTGGCCCATTTGCGAAAGAAACTGGCTGCGCGCTTTCATCGCCTCCTCGGTTCTATTCTTCTGATCTAATAATACTGCTGCATATTTCCGTTCAAAATAAATTCCCAGGTAGGCAAAAACAGCGCTCATCAAAACTGCGCAAATTGAGTTGATATAAAATATGCTTTCATATTGTTCATTAGTGATATTTTGCCATGGGCTAACTTCAGGCGAAATAGAAACCGATACACAAAAACATAAGGCCGTGAAGACGAAGTATAAAAAGACTTCCTTAGTGTATTTCTTTTTATTTCTGACAAGGAAGGGCAAAGCAAAAAGCATCGGAAAGAAGAATAGATAATCTCCCATCTTAATGCCTTCGATAAAATTGAAACCAGTCAGAAAGATATTGATACCGATGATGCTTGTTATGGTGGTGTACTTAGTAAGGCCTTTTTTGTGCATCACCCATATACCTCCCAGGAATGCAGAAAAAATACCAGTAATGATCGCAGATAAGTAATGACCATCATATATGTGAATCGGGATGAGCGTAAGAGTAATTATGATTCCAACCCCAATGAACTGAATAGATCTTTTTGATACTTCTTTCATATCAAAAAGCAACGTCATCTCATTCTTAATATCTTCGATTCTCATATAAGCAACTCATTGAATTTGCTTTTACGTCCTTTATTATCAAAGTCCAATGAATATTTGTAAACGTTGTACTGCCAGCAAAAAGTATAGACGGAAAGATTGCATATCGACGACATACTTGTTTTTCCCTGCACTTATCCTAATGGGAAATACTTATGCCCCGGTAATTGTTCCAACTATAATCAAGTCCTGCGTTCACAGGCAATAACGTTTAGCAGTACTCATAAAACATTTACATATGTCTGAACTTAATTTATTGGCCGAAATGAGTGGTGATGAGTTTGTAAAAGAGCTGAATTTAGAGCTGCATCCTGAAGGCGGTTATTACCGACAAACTTATCGAAGCACAGAATATATAAGCAGAACTGCATTGCCGGACAGATTTGCGGGAGACAGAGCTATTTCAACGGCGATATTTTATTTACTGCAGCAAGGTGATTTTTCAGCATTTCATAGAATCAAAAGTGATGAATGCTGGCACTTTTATTTCGGAGGCGCTCTTTTCATTCATATCATAAAGCATAATGGAGAATATCTCCACGTGAAGCTCGGTAAGAATATTCGGGAAGGAGAAAATTTTCAGTATGTCGTACCGGCCAAAGCGTGGTTTGCGGTGGAGCCGGCGCCGGAAACTGCGTTCGCATTGACAGGTTGCACCGTGGCCCCGGGATTCGATTTCAGTGATTTCGAGATCGGAGATAAACAAACTCTGTTATCATTGTTCCCGCAACACGCACGGATCATTAAACGGCTTAGCAGATAGGAAGATCATTCGATGATTGCCTTTGTGCCTATGTGTTTTTGTGGCTCCTCTTGATTGCACAATGGCAAGGCTACAAGGCACAAAGGCAAAAAGCAAACGACGAAAGAATTTTTA
>DAINQQ010000097.1:0-20413 GCA_036742645.1 Flavitalea sp. | reverse complement strand
GTAAATCCTCTAATCCTTTAATCATGGTTCAGATGTCAATGATTGGCATGATCAAATCAGGTAAATCCTCTAATCCTTTAATCATGGTTCAGACATAAGGTTGTCCCTATTATATGATTTCCATGCGAACGGCTTCGTTTACAGCCTTTGTGCGTGAGTTTACATCAAGTTTGAAAAGTATGGAGGAAATATGGTGATCAACAGTTTTACCTGATATATATAATTTAGCTGCGATTTCTTTGTTCTGCATTCCTTCTTTCAACAGGTATAAAACATCGAGCTCCCGGCTCGTTAACAAGGCTGGATTCGATTGCGTCGATTTCCGCATACCGCGTGGAATACTCTTGATTCCGGAGTTCCGCATTTCCATTTTCATTTTTTCATAAACCGCAGTAGCACCCAACTCGTGAACGATTGAAATTGCTTTTCTTTTGTCATCATCGGTTCCTTCAAACAATGTCAATGCCTGCCTGTAGGGGCAGCCTGCTTTCTCCCACAGCGCCGCAGCATTTCGCGCTTTTATTACGGTGCTTACATCGTAGCTATCGTCGACGTTACTGAGTAATAAATGTTGCTTTCTTGCCTTTTGTAACCAAAAAACAAATTCATTTTTTTCAATATTATAGATTGACTGCTCAATCATGCCTTTAATAATTTGAAGGTCTTCAGTCTTAATGACTAGTTTTCCTGTCAACCATTCATATTCTAACAAGCTAATCAGGGAAGGCACTATTCTTTGTAGTTCTGTAGTATCAAAGGCCTTTTTTGCCCCCTCAAGCATCAAAGGTAGCGCGTCTGGATCACCTCTTCGCATCTTGATTGTCGATACCACATTGAGAAGTACAATTGTAAAAGCTGATAAATGATTTTCATTTTTCAGCAGGTTATCGGCAATGTCATAAGCCTTCTTCCAATTGCCGGTTTCAAGATTCAGTAGCGATTTCAGTGATAACTTAATCGATCTTGAAGAATCGAGATCCCGTTCTTCACAATACCTTATTCCCTCGTCTAATGTCTGTTCCGCAAAGGCATATTTTTTCAGTTTTAAGGCATTACTACCGAGATTCGAATAGGCCCTCGCTGCATGTTCATGAAAGGAGTTTTTCAAGGCAATTGACAGGCTCTTCTGCAGCAGGTCAATCCCTTTTTGCTCGGACGATGGTACGTTCATATATATCGAGCCGACATTGTTCAAGGCATGAGAAAGGGTTGCTGCATCACCAAGGTTAGTTGCAATAGAAATTGCCATTTCGCCCCAGGCAAGGGCTTCAGCCGATTGATCGAAGAGCATTTTTAGCTGCGACATATTACTAAACGCCATTGCTTTTGCGGCAGAGGGTGGTTGGTCACTTAACACTTCAATAGCCTGCTCTCCAAATTTTTCGGCGTTTTTCCTGTTGCCATCAAGCCACCACAGCCGTGATAAGAAACGCATGCAATTGCCAATCTTTTCTTTATTGTTTTTTTCCTTCCAGATGGTAAGTGATTTCGTCGAATATATAATTGCTTCTTTAACGTGGTTTGTAAGATAGCATTCGTAAGCATACGGCTCATAAAATTCAATCAATACATCCTTGTCATTCCCCTGGTAATATTCGATCGCGGTAAAAAACAATCGGCGGGATTCGGTATGAGCGCCTACCAATGCCGCATGCCGGGCGGCCAGGGGAGCATAGCAAACCACAAGTTCATACTCGTTTGCATTTTTCGCATGATGAATGATTCTTTCAAGCTGCTCATGTTGTTCGAAGTTCTCTTTGAACAGATCGAGGACTGTTTTATTTAGCGCAATTCTTTTCAACGGCGACAACGACGCTTCAATCGTTCTCCTGAATAGTTCGTGTTTAAACATAATATGCCCTTCTTTCACCAGGAGAATTTTCGATTCCATACAACGTTCAAGCGCAGTCGCATATAAGGGTTCGAACTTTTCCAGGTATTTTAGTTCGAAACTGGTTGGTATTACTGATAACAGTTCCCAAATTTCCCTGGTTTTTCCTTCCTGGCGGTTAAAGGCTGAAGTAATAGAGTCTTTAACATTATCCGGTATCCCCACGCTGTAACTGCTTAATATCTCATTTACATAAAAGGGATTACCGCCTGTGATTCCGTAAACGTCTTCACCGCTGTATCCTTTTTCACGAGCCATTTTTTCGACAGCTTCCCTGGATAACGGATTAAGTTGCATTCTCGTAAAAGAAGCGGGAGGGAGTTGACCTAAAACATTTCTCAAAGGATGATCGAAAGAGATATCATCGCGGTACGTAAGAATAAACAGGCACCCTAGTTGTGTAATTCGTCGCGCAAAAAATTTGATGAAATCGAATGTGGCATCATCCGCCCAGTGTATATCTTCAAATACAATCAGCGTTTTTCCCCTTTTCTTACTGAATTCATGAAAAAATTCCGCAAACAATTCGGACCGCTCTTCAATTGTGTGACCTTTCGGCCATAGTTCGCTATTCACTTGCCGTATGATATCATATAAAGGCGCAAGTGGCCGGGGCGTAAACAAAGCGTCGCAAGCTCCAAGGTAAATATCGCAGTCACCTCCCTGCTCTTTACAAAATGCCTTTACCAGCGCAGTCTTGCCAATACCGGCTTCACCACTCACAAATACGCAATGACCTTCACCTTCAGCAACTGTTGAAAATTTTGCTTGCAGCATGTCCAAAAACCCGGCTCTTTCGACGAGTTCCATATTTTTTCTTGCTTTTTATAATATGAAGGTAGGCCGATTACAGAATAGGGACAATCCCCTATATCCGGCAGAAGGAAAGAAACTTGCTTTGTAGTTCGAATTATCTCGAATGCGGCTGATCAAGATAATTAAAAATGCCTTACGATTAAACAAATGCTCCTGAAAGGATGGCAATAACTAGGGTAGGATGGTGAGATGGGCTACGAAGAAAAAAAATAAATGACTAAAAGTAAATAAATGGAACAACAACTTCAACAAACCCGTGATCAACAGAGAGAATCATGGAATAAATTCTCTCCCGGTTGGAAAAAATGGGATGAACTCTTTATGGATTTTTTGAAACCGGTGGGTAACGAAATCATCCGCCTGATTCATTCAAAAAAAAATCAAATTGTCCTGGACGTAGCATCTGGTACCGGAGAACCCGGTTTGACAATTGCGTCCATGTTGGATAGTGGGAAAGTCGTTATTACTGATCTCGCAGAAGACATGTTGGGGATAGCCCGCGAGAATGCGATGCAGCGAGGGATTAAAAATTACGAAACTTTTGCCTGTGACGTTAGCGATCTTCCTTTTGCCGACAACACTTTTGATGCAATAAGCTGTCGTTTCGGATTTATGTTTTTTCCTGACATGCTTTTGGCTGCTAAAGAAATGGTGCGTGTTCTGAAACCCGGTGGAAAAATTGCTACCTCTGTTTGGAATGTTCCGGAAAAAAATTTCTGGATTACGGCCATTATGGATGCAATCAACAAGAACATGGAATTGCCTGCTCCTGTTCCAGGTGTGCCGGGTATGTTTCGCTGTGCTGAGGATGGCTTTATGGCCGATTTGTTTTCCGAGGCGGGTTTAAAGAATATTTTGGTGAAAGAAGTTCGCGGGAAGCTGAATTGCGAGACAGCCCAGGTTTATTGGGACGTGATGACGGAAGTAGCTGCACCTGTTGTCGCATCGCTGTCCAACGCTGATTCTGCAACGAAAGATAAAATAAAAAGAAGAGTGTTCCAGGCGGTAAATCAAAGATACCGTGGTGGGAATATCATGATTGACTCGAGCGCTCTGGTGATTTCTGGCGAAAAATAACTTGAATGGATTCACATTAAGAGACAGCTGACAGAACAGGTCATGCGTTGATACCTTGTTGAATCGACTTATGAAGACATCATCAAGAGAGATATTTCGTTCGCAAGACTTCGTTGATGAAATTAATTTTTTCAATCAACACTGTGTGGCATTGTAAATAATTTCATTGGAAATTATTTGCAATGACAGGGGTGGTTTATGAACCGGAAGTAGCTGGAGTCAGCAGCCGGTTCTTTTTTATTTTGCCAGACAGGGGATGAAATAAATCTGGAACAGTTTACTGTTGGGATCAAAGAAAATTTACCATAATCACATAGAATTGGGCCAACGAAACAAAGACCGTCATCCCTCCTATATCACAAATCAGAAGATGCCATGAACGACAACATCCTTGCAAAATTGAAAATGGGAGATAATATTAATGGGATGAAGGGAAAACGCATTGAATCGATCGATCTTTTGAGAGGCATCGTAATGATTATTATGGCGCTGGATCACGTACGCGCCTACTTCCACAGCGATGCCTTTCTGTATAGCCCGACTGATCTGACAAGGACTAGCATGTCTTTATTTTTTACAAGATTCATAACACATTATTGTGCTCCCGTATTTGTGTTTCTTGCAGGCATTTCTGCCTATCTATATGGGGCTAAAAAAAGTAAAAAGGAACTGGCTTATTTTCTTTTCACGAGAGGGCTCTGGCTAATATTTGTGGAACTTTTTATAGTTGCATTAGGACGAACATTCAATCCGGCCTATCCTTTTTTGAATCTTCAGGTAATTTGGGCGATTGGCGTAAGCATGATTGCGCTGTCGGCCATCGTTTACATGTCTATGCGATTTGTACTGGCTACTGGCGTTTTCTTAATCGCTGCGCATAATCTTCTTGATCCGGTAGATCTACCGAATAGTTTTCTGTGGGCTTTATTGCATAGACCAGGCGATTTTGTTTTCGGCCGCTTTAATATCGCTGTTACTTACCCGGTAATACCATGGATCGGTGTTATATCGCTAGGATACTATTTCGGGCATTTATATGCTTCCCATTACGATGCCCCAAAAAGAAAGGATGTATTGCTGACCATCGGACTAGCCGCAATGGCACTTTTTTTTACTCTGCGACCTTTTAATATCTATGGTGATGCGGCGCATTGGTCAACGCAAAAAAATGTTGCCTTTAGTTTCTTATCACTGTTGAATGTCACCAAGTATCCTCCATCCCTTCTTTACATCCTCGTGATGTTGGGGCCGGCTCTCATTTTCCTGGCTCTATCAGAAAAGAACTTAAATGTATTCACAGAAAAGATTGCAGTATTCGGTCGGGTCCCTTTTTTCTACTATGTGGTTCACGTGTATCTGATTCACCTCATCGCTATGGTGGCAGCAGTTATCTCAGGCTACAATTGGTCAGAGATGATATTAACCGGGAAGGTGAATAACGAGGCGAATTTGAAACACTATGGATTTGGACTGGTAACCGTCTATGCTGTATGGATCGGGCTAATCTTTTTATTATATCCGCTCTGCAAATGGTTTGATCGTTATAAAAGAGCTCATCAGGCGAGGTTGAAGTGGTTGAGTTATTTGTAGGAAGAGCGATGAACCGTCTTTTTGTTTCCGGTAAGGCATCATGTAAGGGGATCCATGCAGTTCCGTTCCCATACGTAAGAATAAATAAAAGCCGCCAACCACAAAACCTATATGTTTTTTCCTATTGTTTTTTCAAGAGTGAATATCAGCGAGTCCATAACTTTTCTGACTTGAGCTAAGGCCAATGTATCAATGATTGTATCGCCTTTTACTTTTGCTTTGGCATGTGATATCCAGAGTGAACAAAGATCCGGAATATCTGCTTCAAGAATCCGTAAGGTTTCCATGAGCGACTGATGTGCTTTTTGTCCTGCCGTCGAGGCAACAATTAAGGCAACGGGTTTGTGTGAAAGTTCCATTGATGAAACTGTCCAGTCGATCGCATTCTTCAATGTTCCCGGCACGCCCATCGCATACTCTGGTGTACAGATCAAAATGCCATCAGCTTCTCTTAATTGTTTGCGAAATGTTGAAACGTCTATTGGAGGGTTGTCACTGTCAAGATCGGGGTTAAAATGCGGGATATCTGTCAACCCTTTAAATATTCTGATGTTTAGTTTATTTGAATACAACTGTATTATACTGTTAATCAAATCCAGGTTAGTAGAGCATTGTCTTGTACTTCCCGATATGGCAAGAATTGTTTTCCTGCACCATTCTGAATTGTTATCCATCGTCTCCATCATATCCGGGCATTATTTGCATTCATTATTTTCGGTCGACTGCGGCGGTCGGCCATCGGCCAAAGCCTGGCGGTATCGTCAGAAAATTGTGTACGTGGCAGGTTATAGTTGCAAAAGGGCAGGTAGCGGGCCATTGCTACCTGCAGCACTTTTGCGAACTATTATTGGGCTCTAGGCTCAATTTGTTTATCAATACAGTCAGCGAACTAATTTCGGGGTTCACTGTAAATGAAATCGTCCATAACTACGAGGTCTTCACCACCGCCATCAGAAAGATCCTCCTGCGTCGTTGATAGGGGGGCTGTGCCGGAATGAATTCTTACACGGGTTACTTTCTCGTATGGGAAGTAGACGCCAAGAAATGAAAAGCCGCCCGGGTTATTATTTCCATTGTTTGGCACCTTAAAAGAACCAAGCAATCTCTCTCCATCGAAAAACTCCAACGAAGTGGACGATGCATTATCCACATCGCTAAAAACCACGCCGAAGCCTTGCACTGTGGCATCTGTATTGGTACCAGGCACTTTAAAAAAATTATCCGTGATGGTGCTTCCAACAGCAGCAAACGTTTTGAACGGACTAAAGTCATTGAATTGATCGTCGTATTTTGGATTAAGAAAAAAGAAATCATTGTCGCTTATACTGAAACCAGTTCCTGGAGTGGTATTAATGAGTCCTCTTTTTCTTGCGTCCGGAAGAAGAGGGTCAACAGCTGCAAAAAAATCGCCCGGAAACTGATCATTATTTGTTAATAAGGCAGGACCGCCATCCCAATTAACTTCTCTGCGGCCGCCCTCTGCACCCGGTTTACTATTTAGGGTACCGAGTAATCCACGAAATTCTTCAAGCGCTGAACTGATATCGCCAGACGCTTTAAAAATAATTGCTTCCGGTTCTGATTCTGGCCTGGCACTTTGTTTTGTTCCTGATAACGATTGATCATGCATATAATTGGGCTCTTTGGAACAGCTGGCAAATGAGGCAAAAGCTATTGAAGCCAGGAGAAGTTTGTGTGATACTTTCATAATAAAATTTTTGATATTTAAAAAAATACAATTGTGTTAGCTACTATTCTAAACGATCTGGCATTTTCATATGGGTAATTGAGGATTCTTATTGATGATTGTAACCTAATTACGATAAGTGGTTGATGCGCGGACGCACCAACCACGACGGACACGGATCAATTCTTTTCATAAAAAAGGTACGAAGCTGTATAGGGTGTGCTGTCGATCTGGCCCAGATTTGCTTCACTAGGTACTGTTGTGGGTGCTAAACCACCAACTGTGCAAATACGTTGAACGAACGTTATCTTGTTATCTGGTGTACTGCGATCCTTAACGGCCTCCAGTAATAACCACTGAATAGCTGTTTGATCAACGGTAATTCCCTGTGACCTTGTTGCCACCACCGTCTCACCCTTCTCTGGTCCTTTTATGAATTGCCAGCTTGGGCCTGCGAAGTGATCTATCAGCGGATTGACAAACTCTGGCTTCGCGTATAACGTTGCTGAAGGAGCGATATTTACCCATTCGAAAGCATTAGGGTCAGTTGCCTTACGCTTAACCTCGTAAATTTGAACGCCTTTTGCGAAAGTTTGCAACACTAGTTTGTTTCCCTCAGGTACGTTCAAGATCTCAGGGATCGGAGCACAGGTTGAAATGTCCGTTTGCCCATACGCGTTTCCCAGGCCGTTCTCTGCTTCTGCTTCGATTGAATTCATTTTACCAACGTTCTGTTCTTTTCTGCAGCTTGTTAATACGAGCGCAAAACCAGCCATCAGAATTAAGCCCAACATTTTTCTTCCAAGTGTTTTTTTCATTTCCATGTTTTATTTTTTTTTGCCTACTCTTCTTCAGGATTTTCGGCTTCCTCCTCTTAAATAATTACATTCTCCTTAACCATAAGCATGTGATATTGTGCAATAAACTCTGGTTGCATGTTTTTATAAATACGATGTTCGGTGAATCAACCCCGATTGTGTTTGCTTTTAGTGTTTCAGTGTCATTTTTGGAATTGATCATTGTTACACCCGGGAAATAATTGATAGTAGAGAGGATCACTTCCATTATATTTATTTCTGTTTGAATAGAACATTTGTTTTACAGGTGATTTCGTTTTTCAGAAATTGAATGATAAACTTCTGGTACAAAATAAGTTTGTATTTGATTAATTGTTTTAAGTGCTTTTACCTAAAATAAAACAGACGCTTCCCCATTTTAAAAATTAATGAGTGCTATAAAATGCGACTTTAAATTGAGTCGTTCTACTCAGGACTATGTCAATAGTTGGTATGAGCTACAGAAATCGAAGCTTATGATTTCATCAGGTATTAGTTTGGAATCGTGTGATCTTTCACTGTCTGAAATGATGTGGGGATACTCGATGTCGCCTGGTGCGATAAGCGGCCACTTCGTTCACCGACCAGGTTGATCCTGCATCATAATTCGCATTCCTTGAAATAAGAGAAATTAAATTAACAAAAGGAAATAGAATTGTCCTATGTGAATGCTATATTTCTATGTCCCTATGTGGTGAAAAAAAATATTACCACATAGGCACATAGAACATAAGGATTCTTCACTATTTACTATGATATGATTAATCTGGTTCAACAAGAGACGAGCAGTCTTTTTGCAACCATCCGGCGAAGATTTGCTGATTCAACCTGCAAGGCATAAAGAAAGCCCCGAAGATTCGGGGCTTTGCTTTCCATGCATGCACCATATAACCATTATACCCACACTACTACACCTATTTTGCCGACAAAAAATTCTAGTTATTTGGAGACCCGTTATCTATCCAGCATAGAATGGCTGTTTTTTGAGACGCCGACAAACTTCCGTTCTTCGGCATTCTGCCGG
This sequence comes from Flavitalea sp., assembly GCA_036742645.1. Classification (GTDB taxonomy): domain Bacteria; phylum Bacteroidota; class Bacteroidia; order Chitinophagales; family Chitinophagaceae; genus Flavitalea. Next base: position 11,492 of record DAINQQ010000097.1, on the reverse strand, counting down.
ATGATACCGCCGAACGTATAGCTGAACTTGCATTGAATACCTGTGAGTACGTAAGCAATGCGCCTGGACCATTATTGCTGGCCGATCCATGGCAGCCTGCGGAAGCACAGGACGCTTGTATAACCGGATTTACATCGGCGGAAAACGATTTGGGTGTGCTGCTACAATCATCAGAGGGTGTAGCCTCCGTTTCTTTCGTGCAAGCATAAAAAAAACCGAGAACTGTTGCAATTACCAAAATCTTTTTAATTAAAGCGGGTTTAGAACTCTTATATGTACATCCCGCGATCGAACTTTGCATAACGATAAGTGTTTAAGGATTCGTGAATAATATTTTTGGCTACGTGCCGTTCTACGCCTTCGAACATTTTGACAGGTGTAACGAGATTATTTCAGTGGTTGTCATCGATGATTTTTTGACACTGTAAATACTCTCGAAAGATTAAAGCCAAATCGGATATCTCCCTTGCCCCAACTATCCTGTGTGCCTGTGATGAAGGCTCGTTCATTGAGGCCACTGGTATTGGAAAAATGCAACTGAAATACATGCCCGCCGGTTTCAATATCAAAGCCTATTGAAAGTGCATCTTTCTGAACTGAATTTGCAGTGCGATTCAACGTCGGAAAATAATCGACCACCAATGCGGTTCTTTTACTCAACTTAAAACGGCTTCCTATACCAATCGCATAAGTGTCATTTATATCTCCTGCCTTCACCACATTCCGGTGCACTAAGGTTGGACTCAGTTGCAATGAAAATCTATCGGTAAACTTTCTTCCAACTATAGACTGGTAATAATATCCTACACGGGATGAAAAGTTAATTTTAGATTGAGAGTCTGTATTCTTAAATGTAAAGACGGTGATGCCTGTAATCAGTATCAATGAAAAAGGAAAACCGCCGGCTGCTTGTCTTACCAGTCGCCATTTTACAAATCCATCCAGTTCCTTATTTAACGTGCTTCTGCCTATCCCTATAGTTAGATTTTTGCCCAGACCATAATCGAATCCCATTCGCATACTCGCCTGGTCAAAGCCGAAAAACTCGTTTACGCCCTCGTTTACTGTGCCGAATCGGTGGAGGATACGAAAATCAAGAACGCCTTTTCCGATAAATTCCATCGAGTGGCCATTTACAACTCTCGATGACTTGAAGGCGTTGGTGACAAATTCCTTTTTTGGTTTTTCCGGCCCGAGGTCGTTTAACAGGCTTTCATCCTGTGCATGCAGAAAGCTTGTTGAAATGAAAAGTAGCGACGCAATTGGAATGAGTTTTTTCATTGTAGATTATTTATCACAGTGGGGCGGTTTCATACTTCAGTTTCACCCGTATGTTCACACTTTTTGAAATTTTGTCTTTGACAATTCCAGGTATACTGATTTTGTAATCTGCCAGCAGAATCGAGAACTCGGCGACTGCATTGACGCTTGTTTTTTGTATAACAAATATCACAGGTGTCGTTATTTTTTTTGTTTCGCCGTGTATTGTAAGTTGGCCGGTCACCGGCTGGGTATATGTCCCTTCGTGGCTAAAATCAACTTTTAAAGGATCATCAATACGGCCTTCGAAAACTGATTTCGGAAACTTATCACTCTCGAGATAATTTTCGTTAAAATGTTCATGCATCAGCGCTTTTTCAAACTCAAAGCTCTTTATCAATACCCTGAACTCTATCTGCCCGGTTTGTTTGTCAAACACACTTGCCGCGGTCTGTGTATGGGCTTCTATCGTTTCCAGCGCTGTTTTTGAAAAAAATGAAACGGTTCCATTACGTGTTAGTAATCTTTGCTGTGCACTGGATGTTGTTATGGTAATCATTATAAAGGAGATTAGAAAAGTGAACAATTTCATGACCGATATCTATGGTTTTTAAAAAATATGTTTTAGTTCAGTGATGAGCCGGATTTTTACCTTCAGAACAGCGCTGCAAAAAAAACAAGCTCGGGGAAGACGGACGTTTTATCTGTCAATACACATCTCACCATTACAACATCCATGAGATATCCGGTACAGACGCCTTTAATTATTATCCGTTCTCCAATTCGTAATTCCTTTATTTCCTGGAAGGTTTTTTGACCAAACTCGCACATTACTGATGATTTGGAACTGCCGCCATTTAAGAAAACGGTGCCACTGGTGTCAGTAACCTCCACAGAGCTGACAAAGCCCTGAACGTCGATCACTTTATCGGAATATTGCGTTGTAGCCGAGGATCCGTCTGCTTCAAACTGACGTACAAAGTCAACAGCCTCAATCTGAAAATCGGCTTTCAGCTGGTGTGTGTCTGGAAGCTTTCGGTTATATTCCTTAAATCCATAAGTGGCTGCGACAGCAAGAATGCCTAACCCAATAAGAATAACAATTTGATATCTCCTAATCCAATTTTTCATCCGCATAGTGTTATCACTTTTTAGTCAGATAGAACTTATAAGATGCCATACAGCAACTTCAATTCTGCCACAAAGAAACTTTGTATTTTATCGACGTAGTTAAGGTTTCTTACCTATTTTGGAACGGGTCCCTCCTTATTTTATAGTCAGGAAATAAAGCCGCGAGTGAAGCGATTTTTTTTCCAAGTGTTAACAAATACAAAATCTGTAAACTCTTATACATCATGTACACGCTATTTGTCCAAGCTTTATTAGCTGTGAAAGCTGTCACGATTTCACATTGAACTATTTTTTGATTTGCCCCCTATTTGTTAACCGTTGGGTAAATCACGTAGGCACGAAAGGAAGATTGAACTATTACGTAAAGGAAGTTGTAACGATATTGCTACGTTTGGAATTCTTCCTGCCTGGACTTATAGTTGGTATCGCTTTTAACGTCTCATCTACCTGTGTCTTGCTGCGGGTAAATAAGAACTAACCTGAACAATAGAAAATTTACTTCCGTACAGGAGCAACTGTAAATCATATTGACACGTGTCAGAAAATTTCCCTGATTCGATTCACCATCCACTTAAACCTGGAAATATGGACTTGATTGAACGAGACGGCTTTTTTGAATTACTGCAGACGAAGCTGGAAAGCGTCGCAAGCGGTGAAGGCCACTGTGTTCTGATAAGCGGTGAGGCGGGTATTGGCAAAACCTCGATAGTAAAAGCATTTTATACCGACAAAAAAAGCAGCTGTAACATTTACCTCGGAACTTGTGATGACCTGTTTACTCCACGTCCACTGGCGCCTCTCTATGACATGCTGATACAAATGCAGGTTAGTATCGGAGAAAACAATGGAAAGGTTGTCGATCGTGTAAGATTGTTTACGGGGTTCCTCAATGAATTAGAAAATCAAACACGAACAACGCTGATTATCATTGAAGATGTACATTGGGCAGATGAGGCTACGCTTGATTTTATAAAGTTCCTTGCACGACGCATAAATCAATTTCATTGCCTGTTTATCCTTACTTATCGGGATAACGAAATTCGCTCTAACCACCCATTAAGGACTGTTTTCGGTCAGTTGCCTCCGGATTCTTTCACACGGTTACGGCTAACTCCACTCTCCCGTGAGGCCGTTGAAAAAATGGCAAAGGAGAAGGGATTTAAAGGAGAAAATGTTTACAGTATTTCTGGTGGCAATCCATTTTATGTCACCGAAATTCTGGCTTCCTATAGTGTTGGTGTGCCGAGTAACATTAAAGACTCAATTCTATCCACATATAATCGGGTTGATGACGAAACAAAAAGTCTATGGCGAATTTTGTCAGTTTCGCCCACCGGTTTCGAACTAAAGTATCTTGAAAGAATGGCGCCGTCGTACGCAGCGGCAATTCACACTTGTCTTGAACTCCAAATAATGGTTTTAAAAGATAGAATGCTTCTATTTAAACATGAATTATTCAGAAGAACCATAGAAAGCTCCCTGTCTCCAATGGTAAGAATAGCACTGAATAAAAAGATAATTGATCTCTTTAAAGAAAGTTTCGAACAAAACCGTGAAATCGAACGAATAATTCATCATGCGAAAAATGCAAATGAGTACGAGCTCGTCGTAACATATGCGCCGATGGCGGCGAAGCAAGCGGCATCTTTAGGTTCTCATATTGAAGCATCCAAATTATATTTCACTGCCATAGAATACTACCAGGGATACGATAAAGATCTATTGATTCAATTTTATGAAGCCTACGCGTATGAATGTTATCTTATCAACGAGATCAGGAATGCTATCATTTACCAGGGAAAAGCTTTAAAAATATTGCAGGAAAAAAAGCAGGCTGTGCAGGTCGGAAATAGTTTGAGGGTGCTTTCCCGCCTTTGGTGGTATGATGGTAACCGGGATGAAGCTGAAAAATATGGTAACCAGGCAATTGAAATCTTACAGTCTCAACCATCCTCAAGAGCAAAAGCAATGGCATTCAGTAATATGTCTCAGTTAAAATTATTTTCGGGAAAAATTACTGAATGTGTTGAGTGGGGAAATATGGCGGTCGAAATCGCAAAGGAACTGAAAGACGATGATATGCTTTGCCACGCTTTGAACAATGTTGGCAGTGGTCTTTGGAAAATTAAGTCTTCAGAAGAAACAGGAAAAAAACTCCTGATGGAAAGTTTGGACATCGCATTAAGGAATTCGTATCACGAACAGGCAGCGAGGGCATACTCAAACATTATCACCTACAGTCTGCTATCCAAAGACTATGATTTTGCAAATCAATTTTTGCAGGATAGTATCAGCTACTGCGAGGAAAGAGATCTTGATTTCGCTAAAAACTATAACCTGTATCTTCAGTCGAGGTTTCTTATGGAGACAGGAGATTGGAACCAGGCAGTTTCAATAGTACAAGATTTGCTTGCGAACTCAAACCAACCGAACTCAATAAAGATTGGAGCGCTTGCTATATTGTCAACCATTAAATTAAGAAGGGGCGAAACAGACACATTAGTTTATTTGGATGAAGCGAGGGCACTCGCATCTATAGCTAAGGAATACCAGCGTACTATTCCTGTGATGATCGCTGTTTTAGAGTGCGAATGGCTATTAGGAAAAAAATTTCTTAGCGACGAAGAGATCAATGGATCTGCTGATCTTATAACAACTGTCGGCAATGTTTTTCAGAATAGTGAGATCGCATTCTGGTTGGAAAAAGCAAAAAGGAATGAAATCCTCTTGCCGGAATTATACGAGCCGTACAAGGCTTTGAAAGCAGGAAGAGTAAACGCGGCCGTTACATTTTGGGATGCAAAAGGCTGTCCATTCGAAAAAGCGCTTGCGTTATTTGAAGGAAATGAAAATGACAAAAGAAGTGCACTTTCAATTTTGCAGGGTTTAGGGGCGGATGCGGTATATGAAAAACTAAAAATGGAGATGCGTGCTTCAGGCATAAAAAAAATCCCCAGGGGGCAAAGAGAAAGTACAAAGACCAACCCGGCCCAGCTGACCAATCGTGAGCTTGATGTTCTTCAATTGTTAAAGAATGGAGGACATAACAAAGAAATTGCTGAAACTCTTTTTATCTCTTCCAAAACCGTGGATAATCATATCTCTTCCATATTTTTCAAACTGAATGTAAACTCCCGTGTAAAGGCGGTAAAGGAGGCTATAGGCCTGAATATCATAAAATGAGGGGTAGATCGTTTCAAAATAGGAGGTATACCTGACAGTAAATTCAAGTAGTATTGGCAACTTTGGGGTCATCATTTCATCGTCAAAACTACTTGTATGAAAAAATTTGTTGTTGAAAGAAATCTGCCTGGTGCTGAAAATCTTACAGCTGAAGAATTACTGGCCATTGTGAGAACATCCTGCGAAGTCATCGATAAAATGGGAAAACCATACCACTGGATACAATCTTTTATTACGGCTGACAAAATTTATTGTATTCATATCGCAGAAAGTGAAGAGGTGATCCGGGAACACGCAAGATTGGGAAGGCTTCCAATTCATACAATTTCGGAAGTGAAGATGGTCATAGACCCCTTGACCAGTAATCCAGTAAAGTTTTTGTGACGTTGCGGAGACTGGTACACCCGGGATCTCCGACATCCAAGCAAATGCCTCATTGGTATAAATGTTTTAATGTTTGGCGGTGATTATGCCGTGCCATAAATTCAACAGATAATAATAAAAGATGACAAACGATTATTTGGATAGCATAAAAAAGCAATTTGAATATTATAAAACACTTGGAGAGAAAACATTTGCTCAACTTTCTGACGACGAACTATTGTGGAAATACAACGAAGAAAGTAACAGCATTGCGACAATTGTAAAACACCTTTGGGGAAATATGTTATCTCGCTGGACGGATTTCTTAATAACAGACGGAGAAAAGGAATGGCGGCAAAGAGATGCTGAATTTGAGAACGACATTGAAAGCAGGACAGAGCTTTTAGAAAAATGGAACGAAGGATGGACTTGCTTGTTTAATGCGATAAATTCATTGTCAGAGAATGATTTGACAAGAGAAATTTACATACGAAATCAAGGACATTCTGTAGCTGAAGCCATTAACAGGCAACTTGCACATTATCCTTACCACGTAGGACAAATTGTTTTCATTGGAAAAATGGCTTGTAATCGAAATTGGACTTCACTTTCAATTCCAAAAGGGAACTCAAAAGAATATAATGCAGACAAGTTTTCTAAACCCAAACAAAGCCAACATTTCACAGACGAATATAGAAAGGGAAAAAAAGATTAAATACGACAATGCTATGAAATGGGTCGCGCAAAGTCGAACTTTATTTGCGCCTGTGCGTCTTTCCGAGCATATTCTGTCTCCGCAAAAGGCTTTGAAATCATCCTACTTTACTGAGGTACATTACAACATGTGTATTTTTAGTCATTTTACCGATCTTCGTATCCCATTTTACTCAGACTGGCCATTTTTGTTCTCAGCGGGTGGGATGAATCAACGATTACGTTTAAGTATTGCTTGCATACTTTAATAAATACCTGTACAAAACAGGAGGATAAAACTTGTGGTATGTTCATTTCGGTTGTAAGGGTATCAGGCAAACTTTTTCTTTACAAGTTCCAATGGTTAATTGCTTTTTTGCTTCCTGCGCTGGTTTGGGCGCAATCGGTGAAAAACGACAGCATTCTTCAGAGCGCGACTTTGGAGAATGTTATTCGGTATGCCATCCAGAAAAACCCTGACCTCAGCAATGCGCTGCTTGATGAGCGGATCGCGGAAACGATGATTAAAGGCAGGCTGGCAGAGTGGTACCCTCAAATAAATTTCAATTATTCATTCCAGCACAATTTTCAGTTGCCAACAGCCAATTTCAATAACCAGTTCATTCGCACTGGCGTTGATAACACTTCCGGTGTGCAGTTCGGCCTGATGCAAAATATCTTTAACCGGGATGTTCTGCTGGCTTCACGCACGGTACAGGATGTAAGATTGCAGGCGAAGCAAAATACCACCAATCAAAGAATCAATATTGCAGTGCTGGTTAGTAAGGCTTTTTATGATGTAATCTTTACAATACAGCAGTTGCATGTCATTGAGGAAGATATCAACCGGATCAATGTCAGTCTCAAAGACGCCTACTATCAGTACCAGGGAGGTGTAACCGATAAAACGGATTATAAGCGCGCGACCATCGCCTTGAATAATGCAAAGGCGCAGAAAAGAAGCGGGGAAGAATCGCTGAAAGCAAAGTATGCCTATCTGAAAGAGTTAATGGGTTATCCTCTGGGAAAGGATTTTGAATTGCAATATGACACTACTCAACTCAAGACAGAAATCTATATTGACACACTGCAACTTGTAAATTATAGCAACAGGATAGAATTTCAACTGCTGGAAACTCAAAAAAAACTGTTGCAGTACAATCTTGCTTATGCGCGCTGGAGCTTTTTGCCTGACCTTTCGCTGTTTGCGAACTACAATTTACAATACCAGAATAATAGCTTTTCCAAACTGTACGGTGAGAGCTTTCCTAATTCATATACAGGCATACTTCTCTCTATTCCTATTTTTCAGGGTGGCAGACGGATACAGCAAGTACGCCAGGCCCGGCTTCAGTTGTTACAGGTCGATAACCAGATGACTGACATTACCAACACGATGAACAGGCAATACGTTCAGGCGCTTGCTACCTATAAGAGTAATCTTTTTAATTACCTCAGTCAACAGGAAAACGTGGCACTCGCCCGGGAAGTGTATGATGTGATACAGTTGCAATATCGAGCCGGTATCAAAACCTATTTGGAAGTAATCAATTCCGAAACGGACCTGCGTACTGCGCAGATAAACTTATATAACGCTTTGTACCAGGTTCTTTCCAGCAAGGTAGAAGTGCAACAGTCCCTGGGAAATATTACTTATTAAAACGATATCATGATTCGCAGTTATTCTTTATTATTTTTTTTGATTGGAGGAAGTTTGGTGGTTTCTTCATGCGGCAATAAACCAGCACCGGTACAAGGGCCACCGCCTGCGGTGTCGGTAACTCTTACAACAGTGAAATTGACAAACGCCACATACTATGATGAATATCCGGCTACTGTTTCTGCACTGAATGAAATAAATCTGACAGCACAGGTAACCGGGTACGTTACTGGCATTCATTTCAAAGATGGGAACAGAGTAAAAAAAGGACAATTGTTATACTCTCTTGATCAGCAGGTATACGCTGCCAATTACCAGCAGGCGGTTGCGGACCTGCAGGTACAGGAAGCTAATCTCGAGAAATCCCGCAAGGATGCAGAACGGTACCAGGAACTGGATAAACATGACGCTATCGCCAAGCAACAGGTAGATTATGCTAACGCGGCGTATGAAGTGGCAAAAAGACAGGTAGCTGCAGCAAGAGCGAATGTGTCCAGTGTTCAATCGAACGTAAAATTTTCGAAGATATATGCACCATTCACAGGAACGATCGGTATCTCAAAAGTGAAACAGGGTACCTCCGTGGTAGCGGGACAAACCATCTTAAATACTGTTTCCACGGACAACCCCATCGCTGTTGATTTCAATGTTGATCAAAAGGAATTGTACCGGTTCGTACAATTACAACAAAACAACAATAAACCTGCAGATTCTGTTTTTACCATCGCTTTTGGGAATGATGTTTACCCATATGCGGGACGAGTAGAATTGATTGATCGCGCAGTGGATCCGCAGACAGGCACTATAAAAACCAGGTTGGTTTTTCCCAATGAAAAAGGAATGTTGAAGCCTGGGATGAATGCCACCGTTAGAGTCAGGAATAATGCATCTTCCAGTTCAACGCTGATTCCCTATAAAGCAGTTACGGAGCAGTTGGGTGAATTTTTTGTATATGTCGTCGGAGACAGTAGTAAAGTCACTCAACGGAGGGTACAGTTAAGTAAACAGGTTGGTAGTGGAATCATTGTGAGGGAGGGTTTGAAAGAAGGCGAGCAGATTGCAGTAGAGGGCATTCAAAATCTTCGTGAAGGAACTGTCATTACAACTGCTGCATCTACTCCTCCAGGTACCCCTGCAAAAAAATAAGTTTGTTGATTTAAATCGCGGCTGTGCCCCTCATCACTCAAAGCTTGAATAATAAATAAATGATAGCAGAAACTTTTATACGAAGGCCCGTTACAGCGATTGTGATTTCCGTGGTGATTGTGCTTGTGGGGTTAATCGCATTAAGTACGCTACCCATTTCCCAATACCCCGACATTACTCCTCCAACAGTTAATATCTCATCGAATTTTACCGGTGCGGATGCCAGAACGGTTGAACAAACAACTACTACACCGATCGAAACGCAGGTGAACGGCACACCAGGTATGTCATATATGACCAGTAACAGTACGTCGAGCGGACAAAGTACAATCAGCGTAGTGTTTGATGTAGGCACAGACGTGAACATTGCGTCCCTGGATGTACAAAACCGTGTAAGCGTTGCCCAGCCGGCTTTACCCGATGCGGTGAAAAGGTTAGGCATTACTGTTCGTAAACGCAACCCGAGTATTATGGTGGCATTGGCTTTTTATTCGCCAAATGGAACGCACGATTCAAAGTTCATCGGAAACTATGTCAACATTTACATGAAAGACGCCCTTCAGCGGGTGAAAGGCGTTGGAGATATTGTTTCCAGGGCGGATGATTTCGGAATGCGTATATGGCTCAACCCAGAAAAGATGGCTGCACTTGGGATCACGCCGGGAGATGTTATTGCGGCACTTTCGGAACAAAATCTTCAATTAGCTGCCGGAACGATAGGAGGGAACCCACAACCAGCCATGCAGAGTTTTGAATATAGTGTTTTAACGAATAGTCGTCTTAATTCCGAAGACCAGTTCCGGGATATCGTCGTTCGTTCACTTCCGGGTACAGGCAGCATCGTCTATCTGAAAGACATTGCGCGTGTCGAGTTGGGCAAATTTGATTATGGTTCCAATGCCCTCGTAAACGGAAAGCCGGCTGCATTCGTATTGTTGTACCAGGCGCCTGGCGCAAATGCACTCGAAACATACGAGGGAGTAAACAAAGCATTGGCAGAGTTAAAAAAGACTTTCCCAAAAGATATTGATTACCTCGTGCCTTTGGAAACCGTGTCAGTTGTGAAAGCCTCCATAGGCGAAGTCGTTGTTACGTTACTGGAAGCACTCACCCTGGTTGTTCTCGTTGTATTCCTTTTTCTACAGAACTGGAGGGCAACACTTATTCCTGTATTGGCCATCCCGGTATCACTGATAGGAACTTTTATATTTTTCATCCCGTTTGGATTTACGATCAACACGCTTACCATGTTTGCTTTTGTACTTGCAATAGGTATCGTGGTAGACGATGCCATCGTGGTAGTGGAAGCTGTTCAACATAATATCGATTACGAAAAACTTTCTCCGAAAGATGCAACGCGTAAGGCGATGAAGGACATATCAGGTCCGGTGATTGCTATCGCGTTAATATTAGCAGCAGTATTTGTGCCGGTAGGTTTTGTTCCTGGCATTGTAGGCAGACTTTACCAGCAATTTGCCATCACGATTGCGGTTTCCGTTCTTATTTCTGCATTTGTAGCGCTCTCTCTTACGCCCGCATTGTGTTCTATCATGTTAAAGCCTGCTAAAGACAAGGATGCGAGGAAGAACTGGATCGAGAAGTTTTTTTATTCTTTTAATAATTGGTTTTCCAGGGTCACGACTTCATATTCAAGAGGAGTGACAAGCTGGATCAAGTATAGCCGCTATGTTTTGATCATGTTGGTTGTGTTGTTCGTTGGACTATATTTTCTATTTAAAAACAAGCCATCGGGTTTTATTCCAACAGAAGATGAGGGAAGATTGTTCGTAACCTATGAATTGCCGGAAGCTACATCTACGAATCGTAGTATAGCCATGTTACAGGAGATCATGGAAAGAGTTCAATCGATTCCGGAGATTGAGGTAGTAGGAGGCCTGGCAGGAATAAATATCATTAGCTTTTCAAATAAATCAAATGTGGGTACAATGTTCGTTGGCCTGAGGCCGTGGGATGAGAGAAAAGGAAAGGAACATCATGTGCAAAGTGTGATTAAGCAAATTCAACAAAAAACAGCTTCCATTAAAGAGGCAAGGAT
>DAINQQ010000096.1:0-20559 GCA_036742645.1 Flavitalea sp. | reverse complement strand
AAAGGTTACCAGCGTTTTTGTGTCTATCGTTAAATCAATTGTTGCACCCGATGCCTCACCGATATTTGTTGCTGTTCTGCGTATCCGTTCATGAACATCCTTTTGCATTGCTGTGTCAAGAGTTCTGATTGTTCCGTCGAGTACCGCTTCCTCGGGAATAATATTATTTCGCAAGCCACTGTGAAACTTGCCGACAGTTATTACTACAGGGGCCTTAACAATATTTTCCTGCCGGCTGACAATGGTTTGCAAACCATTCACGATCTGTGCCCCGACAACTATTGGATCGATACTGCCCCAGGGAGCGGAGCCATGTGCCTGCTTTCCTTTGATCCTGATAGTAAACCAATCAGATGACGCCATATAGGGGCCGGGCTTATAGCGGATATTTCCAACCTCGATGCCAGAGGAAATGTGTAAGCCGAAAATTGCATCCACTTTGGGATTATCCATTACTCCTTCTTTGACCATCAGCGGTGCTCCGCCTTCTTCACCACCTGGCGGTCCTTCTTCCGCAGGTTGAAAAATGAATTTTACAGTGCCAGAAATATCTTTTTTCATTGAAGCAAGAATTTCCGCAGTTCCCATTAAAATTGCAACGTGTGCATCATGGCCGCAGGCATGCATTACAGCGACAGTTTCTCCCAGGTAATCTCCCTTAGCCTTCGATGCAAAAGGCAGGCTAACCCGCTCGGGTACTGGCAGGGCATCCATATCTGCTCGCAAAGCAACTACAGGTCCTGGCTTTCCTCCTTTCAGGATAGCAAGGACACCGGTTTTTGCAACACCAGTTTGTACGTCCAGGCCTAACGTCCGCAGATGTTTGGCCACAAATTCGGCCGTCTTTACTTCACGGTTTGACAATTCGGGAAACTGATGTATATGCCTTCGCCATTCGATCACCTTCGGCAATATCGCTGCCGCCTTTGCTTCTATGCTTGCAGAATAATTTTGACTTTTCACCTGTGCGGCAAACAGAATAAATAATAGTAGACAGATATTTTTCATTTCAAGATTTTCGGACTGAAAATAAGCATTTATAAACTAGCAGGATAACAGGTTAATTGAGTTGTCTTTAAGCAACAGGAAAAATCATTCTATTGTTTGTATTCACCAAATACTTCGCGGAGCGTATCGGCGATCTCGCCCAGTGTACAGAGGTTTTCTACCGCTTCAATGACTGCCGGCATCAGGTTTTCATCGCTTGATGCTTTATCATTCAGAGCCTGAAGCAGGTTATCTATTTTCGCGGGATTTCGCCGTTGACGAAGCGAATCCAATTTGTCCGATTGGATTTTGCGAATGCTGTCGTCAATCCTTAACAGTGGAATTGTATTATTGTCCTGCGTTTGAAATTTGTTCACGCCGACGATAATCTTTTCGCCCGTCTCAATTTTGCGCTGATATTGATAAGCGCTCCGCGCGATTTCTTCCTGTATGAAACCCTGTTCAATAGCGCTAACGCTTCCTCCCATGCCGTCTATTTTTTTGATCAACTTCATTGCTTCACGTTCTACTTCATCGGTAAGTGATTCTATGAAATAACTTCCAGCAAGTGGATCCGCAGTATCCGGCGCGCCACTTTCAAAGGCAACGATCTGTTGCGTTCTTAATGCAATTCGTGCTGCTTCTTCAGTAGGCAGACTCAATGCTTCATCATAGCCGTTTGTATGGAGCGACTGTGTGCCGCCAAGTACTGCGGATAAAGTCTGAATGGTAACCCTCGAAATATTATTCAGCGGTTGCTGGGCCGTTAATGTACTACCGCCAGTTTGCGTATGAAAGCGCAGCATCATAGCTTTCGAATCAGTAGCACCCAGTTCTTTCATGATCTGCGCCCACATTCTTCTTGCGGCGCGGAATTTGGCGACTTCTTCAAAAAGATTGTTATGAGCATTGAAGAAAAATGAAAGACGCTTGCCAAAAACATTAATATCAAGTCCTTTTTCCAACGCGGCCTTTACATAAGCCTTGCCATTACTCAACGTAAAGGCTATTTCCTGAACAGCCGTACTGCCTGCCTCACGGATATGATAACCCGAAATGGAGATTGTGTTCCATTTGGGCAGTTCGTGACTACACCATTCGAAGATATCAGTGATAATACGCATCGAAGGTTTGGGCGGATAGATGTATGTGCCTCTTGCGGCATATTCCTTCAAAATATCATTTTGAATTGTACCCGAGATCTTTTTCAAGTCGGCTCCTTGCTGTTTTGCTAAAGCAACATAGAAAGCCAATAAAATAAATCCGGTCGCATTGATGGTCATCGAGGTAGATACATCTTCAAGCTTGATTCCCCGAAAGAGCATCTGCATATCTTCGATACTATCGATGGCGACACCCACTTTTCCAACCTCGCCTTCTGCCAGCGGATGATCGCTGTCATAGCCGATTTGTGTAGGCAGGTCGAAGGCCACACTCAGTCCATTTACGCCCTGTGTCAATAAATAGTGATATCGCTTATTACTTTCCTCCGCTGTGCTGAAGCCGGCATATTGCCGCATGGTCCATAATCTTCCCCGGTACATATCGCTTTGTATGCCACGAGTGAATGGAAAGTCACCTGGAAGTTCGCTGGATGGCTGAGGATCGATGGCCGAATAGAGCGGTTTAATTTCAATTCCTGAATCAGTATGCAATTTCTTCTTATCCATATGATCGCATTGTTGGTCAACGGCCATGTTCCCACTCCGCATCGGTTATTTCATCAATTTCTTCGCCTCATAGCTTAACACATCCGATACTACATTGTGCAGAGAGACTTTCGGGTTGTTAACAATCATCTCCAAAATATGCTTATTCAAATCAGTACCGGTTGATTCGGGTGGGAGAAAAGAAGCTATCTGGTTGATGATATGAATATTTTGTTCTTTCAGGTTTCTTACGGCTTCCCAGGCTTCCGGGCTCACATATATCTGCTGCGTGATATTGTGTTCATATTCCTGCTTGATTGTATTTACCAACATGTATTGCATATCGGCCAGGCTAAGTCCCTGCTGGTTGGTGCGACTAATGACATTGGGAAGTGCAATCCGCTCAACCAGTAAAGTCAGCCGCTCGTAGGCTTGTAGCTGTAATGGAAATGTCTTGGCCGGCTCCTCTACTGCAGGCTTTACAGATGTATTATTTTTTGCCTGTTGACGCTGTTTCCATAATAGATACGCCAAAGACCCTCCCAATACCAGAGCGATAGAAAGTTGAATGATCAATTGAGTCGTTGTTAAATTTCCCATGAAAGTTTTTTAGTGTGACAAATGTAATGGTTTGCGGTTTGTTGTTAGTGGTTAGTGGTTTAAAACGTTTAAGGTTTGTTGTTTATGATTGGTGGTTAGACAGGCTTCCTCCCGTGGCTATTTATTCTTATTTTTGCAGATAATTATTTTTGCAATGATGGAAACGACAATAAGTGCACCGGTTAGCTTTACTGCGAACGCAATTGCCGAGATTAAACGTTTGATGAATGAGGATGGATTCGATAGTACCAAGGCGTTGCGGGTAGGAGTAAAGGGTGGTGGATGCTCAGGCCTTAGTTATGTGCTTGGCTTTGATGACAAGCAGGATACCGATGAAGAATATGACGTAGAAGGAATAAAGTTCGTCATGAACCAGGCGCATGGCATTTACCTGATGGGTATGGAGATTGACTGGCATGGTGGACTTAATGCCAGGGGCTTCACTTTCAGCAATCCGAACGCCAGCAAAACCTGTGGTTGTGGAACCTCATTTGCTGTGTAGGGTTCAATAGGTTGCTTCGTGGTATTTGTGAGCGCTCATTTCCACACCAGGGTTTCCGCAGAAAACGAAGCAGTTGCTTACCTCATTTTGTTCGAGCGATAGTGATTTTTTCGTATTCAACATTCTTCGGCTCCCACGGCTCTATTTTGTTCCCCTCAATATCGAGGATATGAACAAAGTTCCCATACCCGAAACTTTCAATTGCATGAACAGTCGTAACACCCTCTTTTTTCAATTCGGTTACAAGTGAACTGAGGTTTTCAACCCTGTAATTGATCATAAAATCCTTTTCCGAAGGGTCAAAATATTAGCAGACTGGCTAAAAGGGGTCCATTGTGTAAAACGTCGCTGGGAACTGTCATCAGCATGCTGCCATTCAAAACTTGTTCCATATTCGTCCGTGTTTAACCCAAGATGGTTTCCATACCATTCCCTGATGGCAGCCGGATTTTTACACTTGAAAAATATATCGCCTATTGATGTTACTCGTTTCATTTTTTTGCTTTTTGTTTGTGATCGTGTCCGTGTTGCCTGTAATAGCCCATGCAAAGAAGAGGCAATCAGGAACGCCATTAATTTTGTTATAACTATGCGCCGATAGTGTTTCTTTCGGAAGTTCTTCTTTGAAGAAATAAAGACGATAAAACGGTAATCACAATTCCAATGAGGAAGACTGTTAGAAACATCAATGCAAATTGCAGGAGTGGATTGGCAAACATTTCTTTTTCAATCTCCAGTTTTTGCAATGTTTCCTGGAGCTTATCAGCTGGGATAGAGGCTGTCACTTTTTGTACATAGTAAGCATAATATTTATCATTGAAATCCGGATCAAGCAAGTTTATTTGTAATAATGTAAATAATCCAAAAGCAATCGCCGGAAATAGTGTTATTAAAGTGCCAAGCTTAAGTCCCTGTCCAAAAGAAAGCTTGCCAGAGTTATAGTTATCTCGCCAGTGCCTGATACCAAAGTACACGAATAACAAAGAAAGTACTATGGTGACATAGCCAATTACTTCCTGAACCTCCCATCTGTAGTCGTTTCTGAAAACTAAAAACACAACAAACAACATAATTAGCAGAAGGCTAAAACCGAACAGACCGTACCGGAGGATAGTTTTTCTCATAAAAAAAATAATTTATAGCAAAATAGGTTCACAAGGCCGAAGTGTGTTTTATACTAAAGTGTGATTTTGAGAAGCGCGAGGTAATTACTACTTAAGTAGTAGGAATTTAACCGAGAATCTTTAGTCCTTTTGCTTTTCTAATGGCCTCCGTTCTTCTTTCGACATCCATTTTGAAAAAAAGATTCGAGATATGTTTTTTAACCGTGTTTTCGCTAACAAATAATTTATCGGCAATTTGCTGGTTAGATAAACCCTCATCGATCAGTTGCAGTATTTCATATTCCCGTTTACTAATACCCAACTTTGATATTTGTGATGCGTCGGCTTCGAAAGGCTGGTCTGCGTTCAGGTAAATTTCTTTTTCGATCAACCTGGATTTTGGCTTGAAAATTTTTCGGCTAATAAAAATCCCTATGACGAAAAAGAGAATGCTAAAAATAGTGATCCATATTTCAAATTTAAAACCGGATCTAAAAGATTGTAAACGGGCCAACTGGAACAACATGAGCAGGGCAAAAATCAAAATACCAAAGCCAATTGCAACTTGCTTCATACAGTTATTTTCCGATTGGAAATTACAACTTAATCCGGGAAGGTTCCCGCCACGAATCTTCGAAATGCTCAGTAGACGAATTACATTGATTAGTAGATACGATTCGCAAAAAAAGGCCCGCGATTATTACGGGCCTTAAAAATATCGGAACAACTTACTTGGCTAATGCTGGTTTCTTTTTCAGCGGTTCCTTTGGATTATGCGTTTTGTTGGGATCAACACCACCCAGAGGTCTGTTCCTGGCGAAGTCAACCAGGATAGGTGCGGCTACGAAAATCGATGAGTAACAACCGGTAATTACACCGACAAGCATTGCAAATGCGAATCCGCGGGTAACTTCTCCTCCGACAAGGAATAATATCAACAAAGTCAGGAAGACCGTAAGCGAGGTCATGATGGTTCGGCTGAGGGTGTCATTAATCGCTCTATTGATGACGGTGGCTTTGTCAGCTCCCTTCATAGTGCCACTGTATTCCCTGATCCTGTCGTACACCACCACGGTATCATTCATTGAAAAACCTATTACTGTAAGAATCGCCGCAATAAAATGCTGGTCGATTTCAAGTGGAAATGGTACAATGTCCTTGAAAAACGAGAAAACGATCAATATTACCAACACGTCATGCATCAAAGCGAATATGGTTCCCAGAGAATATCTCCAGTCGCGAAACCGGATAAATATATAAATGGAAATGATCAGTAACGACCAGAATGTTGCCCATTGCGCACCCGCCTTCAAGTCATCCGAAATGGTGGGATCAACTCGTTTTGAACCCTGAATGCTATTTGCAGAAAATTGTTCCCGTGTGAGATCAGATCGTAAGAAAGGTTTCAAACCTGCGTATAATGTGTTCAATACAGCCGAATCTGCCGTCTCGCCCTGTTCCTTGATTTTATAGTCGGTTGTAATATCGTACTGGCTGTTCGAGCCGTAAGTCTTAATGACAGGGCTCTTGTTAAATACTTTTTGCAAAGCATCGGTCAGCTGTTCCTGATCCTGTGGTTTGTCGAATTTCACAATATAACTGCGTCCTCCGCTAAATTCGACGCCTTCATTAAATCCATTAAAGAAACTGCCTATTCCGAGCAACAAAACCACTACCGATATTGCATAAGCGACCTTCCGGTATTTAATGAAATTGTAATTGGCATTCTTAAAAATGCTTCTTGATACAGTTGTAAAATATTTGAAGTGACGGGTTTTGTTTGTATAAAAATCGGTGACCAACCTGGAAACAAGAATTCCGCAGAAAAGTGATAACAGTATACCAAGAATTTGGGTAGTAGCAAATCCTAGAACAGGTCCCAATCCATAGATAAAGAGAATGATTGCCGTCAACAGGGTAGTAATATGACCATCGAGCACCGGTGGCAAAGACCGGCTATAACCCAGTTTTATAGCTTGTTGATGGCTTGCACCTTTTGCCAATTCGTCTTTGATGCGCTCGAAAATAATAACGTTTGTATCAACCGCCATACCAATGGTCAGGACAAGTGCGGCGATACCGGGAGCCGTAAGTGTCGCATTGAGTGCGCTCAATACACCAACCGTAAAGAGCAGGTTCAAAATAAGCGCAATGTTAGCAACAAGTCCTGCGGTATTATAATATATTAACATTAACAGGAAGATAATGCCGAAAGAAATCGTGAAAGACAAGATACCTCCGTCCACGGCATCCTGTCCAAGTGTAGGTCCTACTATTTCTTCGTGAACTATTTTAGCGGGCGCTTCGAGCTTACCAGCTTTAAGAATATTGGCAAGATCTCTCGCTTCCTCCACCACCAATTGTGTGTTACTGCCTGCGCCTCTTCCCATCGAGATCCTTGAGTTACCGCCTTCAATTTTTTGAATCACATTTGGTGCAGAATAAACAATATCATCAAGAACGATGGCAATCGGCTTACCCACATTTCTTTCGGTCATCTTTGCCCAGGTACGTGAACCGGAATTGGTCATGCTCATCGTCACATTCACCTCGTTTGTTATCTGGTCGAATTCCTGGCTTGCATTCTCGATCGCTTCTCCTTCCAGTTCAGCGCCTTCTTTACCGGGAATCGTTTTAATGATATAGAAATCCACGAAGTTATTTGGCTTTCCCTGCGCATCCCTACCCAACTTACCCCATAGAAACTTGGCATTGGCCGGGAAATTATTTCTGACAAGGGGGTTGCCGAAATAGTCATTAACCGTCGCAGTATCCTTAATGAGTGAACGTCCAATGAGCGATCCATATTCCTGTTGTCCCTGTTCGTTCTGATAAGGCTGAGCGGGCATCATTACCCTGAACAACGGATTCTGGCGATTTGCATTTGCGACGCTATCATTGACTTTTGCGGATGTATCAATTTTGGCTAAACCTGTATCCGGTTTTGCCTGTCCTGAATCTGGTGCAACGACAGTTGACTGCTTTGATCCATACAGGTAGGTTTCGAGTGCTTTATCGGCATTTTGTAAGGCCGTTACAATGGCAGGATCTTCCAGTGTATACACTTCAAAGAACTGGAGGTTTGCCGTGGATTGTAAATAACGCCTTACTCTTTCAGGGTCAGTTGCACCCGCAAGTTCCACTGAAATTATTCCCTTGTCTTCATCAAGACTGATATTCGGCTGCGCTACTCCAAACTTATCGATACGTCTGCTTAGTACTTCGAAGGTTTGGCCCATTGCTGCGTTTGCCTGTCCCTTTATATACTCGATAACCTGGTTATCTGAAGCATTGATATTTAACTGGTTCCTGTTGGCATTTGCAAATTGGGGGGCAAGCTTCACACCCGGGTTAACTTCTTTGAATGCCTCACCAAAGAGATCTATAAAATTCCTGTCGCTATTAAGCTTTTTTCTTTGTGCTTCACCAATAGCTTTTTGTAGCTGAGGATCCTTGGGGTTGTTAGCTAAACCTTTTATGAGGCCATCCAGCGCAACGTCAAGTGTTACGTTAATACCGCCTTGTAAGTCGAGACCCAGGAGCAGCTCGCTTTCTTTGGCCTTCTGATAACTCTGACCCCACCAGGTGATTTTCTGCTCTTTGGTGCTGTCAAGCAAACGGGCGAGGCGGTATTTATAAAACTGATCGAGGGAATCCTGGTAACGAGCTTGAGCTTCTTTGTTGCCGGGATATTTTTGACCGGGCGTAAGATAGGCTCGCTTTATCTGTTGCAGTGCTTTCTGGCCCATCGAACTTTCGTGCTTATTCACGAACCAGGTGAAAGAAAGCTGATATAAGGATATTAGGATTAATAAACCTGCAAAAATACTAACCAATGCTCTCATTACAATTGTTGTTTATTTTTTAAGAGGACGGCAAAGATAATGTTTTCGGCCATAATTGAAATGTCAAAATGTAGCTGGAATAGAGGTTTTTATGTAGCCGGCAAAGCAAATTCCAAGACCTGTGATCACAAACATTTAGCGAAAAAAAACAAGTGCTTTGAGATTGTTTAGATTGTGCAGGATTTAGCCCGACATTCTGACTTAATAAGTGAAGTTCCATCAGATTATAAAGAGTTTATTGCCCGTTATCTGTTGCTCCTCTGCCACCGGATTATGGACAGGATGCGCTTCGCCGAGAAATAGCAGGGCATCAGGACGGGCAGAGCAGCCGGAAAGTTTGGTCCTGAAAAACTTGTTAGAGCAGAATTCCGGCGCTTTTGATACGATCTTAAAGAACGCGGACACATTTCGGGTACAGGTTCTTTACACTCAAATTGATCGGAAAAAAAACAATAAACCTGTGTTTACCCATCACCATTTCAATGCAGATAGGCAACTGTATTTTTATCCAGCCTCCACTGTCAAATTACCTATTGCCTTATTGGCTCTTGAAAAACTCGAACAACTAAAAAAATTTGGGATTGACCGGAACACCGCCATGATCACCGAAACGAATTATAGCGGACAAACTGCGGTTTATAACGATCCCACTGCGAACGATGGAAAACCGAGCATTGCGCATTACATAAAAAAAATCTTTCTCGTAAGTAACAATGACGCTTTTAATCGCTTGTATGAATTTCTCGGGCAGGAATATATTAATAAGGCTCTCAGAAAAAAAAGTTATAACTCCTCCAGGATATCACATCGCCTTTCGATAGATCTGCCTGAAATTGAAAACCGCCATACGAACCCGGTGAAGTTGCTAAATGATACGGGTTCCGTGTTATATCAGCAAAATGGCCAATCTTCTACATTGAAATTTTCCGCGCAAAAAGTTTTTATTGGCCGCGGTTATATGAAAGATCAGAAACTAATTCACGAGCCGTTCGATTTTTCAACAAAGAATGAAATTTCCCTCGCTGATCTCCATTTGGTTTTACAAAGTGTTTTATTTCCAGGGTCGGTTCGAAAAAAACAACGGTTCAAAATATCCGAAGATGACCGCAGGTTTGTTTTACAGTACATGTCGCAATACCCATCCGAAGCCCTATATCCTCAATATGATTCTTCAGTATGGGACGCAAGTGGAAAGTTATTACTGTGGGGATTTCAAAAGGCAGCTATACCGAAACATATCAGGATTTTTAACAAGGTCGGCGGTGCATACGGGTTTCTGACGGATGTAGCGTACGTAGTGGATTTTGAAAAGAAAATTGAATTTATGGTCTCTGCAACAATCTATTGCAACACCGATGGGATCATCAACGATGACAGGTATGATTATGAAAAATATGGTTTCTCCTTCATGAAGTACGTCGGACAGGTGTTGTACGATTATGAAGTGTCAAGAGATCGAAAACACCTCCCGGATTTGACAGAATTTAAAATGGTGTATGAAAAATAGATTTCATTAATCATTTTCAAATTTTCAAATCTGCAGATTGGTTTTCAGCTTACCTTTGCGACTCGAAAAAAATAAGTAACAAACAATGCAATTATCTTCCCGTTTGAACCGGTTTAACGAACCGGAGACTTTGAAAATGGCCAAGCTCGGACGCGAGTTAAGGTCGAAAGGAATTGATGTAATTGACCTTAGCTTAGGCGAGCCTGACTTTGATACTCCTGATCATATTAAAGAATCTGCAAAAAAAGCAATTGATGAAAACTGGAGCCACTACACTCCCGTTGCGGGTTATGCCGACTTGCGTGATGCAGTGTGCAAAAAGTTGAAACGGGACAACAATCTCGACTATAAAGCGGAAAATATAATTGTTTCAACAGGTGCGAAGCAAAGCCTGGCAAATGTTATTATGGCTGTCATTGATACAGATGATGAGGTGATCATACCAACTCCATTTTGGGTCACATATTCCGAGCTGGTTCGTCTTGCAGAAGGCAAACCGGTGTTTATTCAATCAACCATTGAAAGCGATTATAAAATTTCACCTGGGCAGTTAGAAGCTGCGATTACTCCAAGGACAAAGCTGTTTTTGTTTTCTTCACCCTGTAATCCCAGTGGAGCGGTATATAGTAAAAAAGAGTTGGAAGGACTTGCGGAAGTTTTCAGGAAACATCCTGATATTCTCATTATCTCCGATGAAATTTATGAGTATATCAATTACTCCGGAAAGCATGAAAGTATCGCGCAGTTCGATGATCTGAAAGACCGCGTCATCATCGTTAATGGGTTGAGTAAAGGGTTTGCCATGACTGGTTGGCGACTCGGTTATATCGCTGCACATCCGACCATAGTAAAGGGTTGCGAAAAATTACAGGGTCAAATCACAAGTGGCACGAATTCCATTGCGCAGCGCGCTGCAATTGATGCGTTGGAAGGGGACCTTGCGCCCTCAATAAAAATGGCTAAGGAATTTACTGGCCGCAGAAAGAAGATGCTTGAGCTGCTTGCCGATATTCCAGGAATTAAATGTTCTGAACCGGATGGAGCGTTTTATGTATTTCCTGTCGTGAAAGAATACTTTGGAAGAAAGAATGGTGCGGAAGTGTTAAATAATGCAGATGATTTGTGTATGTACCTGTTGAATACAGCTCATGTATCTACAGTTACAGGAAGCGCTTTTGGAGAGCCGACCTGTATCCGGTTGTCATTTGCAAATAGCATGAAGAATATTCAAAACGGCCTGGCCAGGATCAAAGAGGCATTATTGAAACTTAATTAAACTTAAGCCGAACGCGCAATGCCTAACGCGGAACACTATACGCTTAACGCATAACCGCATTTTCGGGTTAGGCGTAAGCGCTCGCCTTTCACCGTTAGGCATTCTGCGCTAGGCGTTAAGCGTCAGGCGTTCTCCGCCCTTGGTTCTCTTCCATATCGTACATCGCACACACAGATCGCACTATCCGCTACATACTTTTAAAAACTCGCGACTAGCGACTCACCACTTACCTCGTATACGGGCCATCCCACATACTTCCAGGGTGGCATGATTTTACCATCGATTCATCAAAGCGATTATTCATCTTATAACCGTTGCAATATGAAAAAAGAAAAAATAGGTAAGAAGGATTTATATCTCAACTGTTTTAATGTTGCGCCCGGCGTGTGGGGATTGAAAGATTTATTTGTGAATGCATATATGATTCACAACTCTGTTGATAATAATTGGGTCCTGATAGATGCCGGCCTGAAAACCTCTGCACCCAAAATCCGGCGCATGGCTGAACACTTGTTTTGGCCGGACACGCGACCCTCGGCTATAGTGCTAACGCATGCCCATTTTGATCACGTGGGTTCCTTGAATATGCTTGCCGAAGAATGGGAGAGTCCAGTATATGCGCATCGAATGGAAAAACCGTATCTGACAGGGCAGTCTTCATACCCTCCTCCGGACCCGTCGGTCGGCGGAGGTCTTATGTCGGCAATGGCCTGGCTTTATCCCAAAGGACCGATTGACATCGCAAGGCGTTTCCATGCCTTGCCGCCGGATGGATCTATCCCTGGATTGCCAGAGTGGAGATCTATTCACACTCCCGGACATGCTCCCGGACATATTAGTCTTTACCGGCAGAGAGATAGAGTTCTAATTGCCGGAGATGCATTTGTAACTACAAAACAGGAGTCTGCAATATATGTCATGTTGCAAAGCAAAGAAATGTCAGGGCCTCCAAAGTACTTCACCTATAACTGGGAGTCTGCAGGCCAATCCGTGCGAACGCTTGCTGATCTAGATCCTGAAATTGTTGCAACGGGCCACGGAAAACCGATGCGAGGAGCGGATATGCGGAGATCACTCCACAATCTGGCTGATCACTTTGAGGAACTGGCTGTGCCTTCGCATGGAAGGTATGTAGGTGACCCAGCTTTGGTTAGTGAAGAAGGAGTGCAATATGTGCCGGCCGCCAGTTCCTATGGACTGATACTAAAAATTGCGGGACTCACCGCCGCCGCTGTTGTAGGTTTCTTACTAACGAAAAAGTACACAAAGAAAAAGGCGCTGTTCGATTTCAATTATAACTAGAGTTTCCTTTCACCGCTATTTGCTCGTTAACGATTTTATTTCCCGCACAGGGATGATATTCTTGTGACGCTGTCAAACCTCATGATTTAAGGATGTCAGCCCGGCGCGTATATTTAGGCATCTGCCCGGTTACGATCTTATGTAGTTGCCGGGCATTTTTTATTGCCGAAGCATCGATATCATTATTAAAATAGACAAATGCCCGCTTGATTTTCTTGTTTGATTGAATCTTGTCTGCAATTTTTTTCAGGAAAGAAACTTTGTAGGGAGATTTGTATAGGTGAGGCTTTCCATGACAACGGTAATAAACAATCGATGTATTTTGAATAACGTCATCAGGCAAATCCGGATGACTCATGCCGCAAAAGCTTATTTTGTGCTTACCAAGGGTTTTGTAAACATTTTCATTCCACCAACTTAGATGCCGGAACTCAAGTACATTGTCAAAATTGGGATCCAAACTGTTAATGATTCGCTGTAGACGTTCTTCAGTATAAACCGTTCTTCCCGGCAATTGGAACAATACTGGTCCTAATTTCTCCAGCAATCCATCTCTTATTGTTGTGTAACAATCGCCCAGCATTCTTTCGGTTCCATGAAATTGCTTGTAGTGTGTGATTGCCTTTGGGATCTTTACCGAAAACGAGAATTTGGCGGGGGACTTCTTATACCAGTTTTGCAAAACGTTCAGTCTTGGAAACCGGTAAAACGTAACATTTAATTCGAGTGTATTGAAACGTTCTTTGTAGTAATCGAACCACTTGCTTTTAGGCAAATCTTCTGGATAAAATAATTTTTTCCAGTGATTATAATGAAACCCGGAACATCCGATCCACCACTTCATAGTAATTATATTATGAGGTATAATTACAATATTGAAGCCAGCCAAAAACCTCCAGGCGTACAGAATTACCGGAATAGAAGGATTAGCATTGATGAATAATCCGTAAAATCCGCGCAACTCGTGTCCTGAGCTGGTTTTGAGCTTGTCTTGAGCTTCTCAAAGGATCCGTGGCAACACTCTTTAAACCGGTCTTTGTTTTTCGGGTTTTAACGAAGTGAGATCGGCAATTTTTACGGGCTTGCCAGAATCTATGCTATTCCGCGCCGCCACACCAACCAGCACAGCCATTGCGCCATCACGACTCGTGGCAGCCTGGCGGAACGGATCCTGTCCGTCTGATGCAAAAATTTGCTTACGCAGGCGTGTATCACCACCGCCATGTCCAGCCTCATCGTTTGAAACCTTTATAATTTCACGCTTACCAAAGTTTTGGGTGAGATGGATTTCGTCAAAGTCTTCTTCCTCCCATGGCTGGCGTTCTTTTATCCACGCTTCCAATCTTCCCTTTGTTCCGTTGAAGGCAATTCGATATCCTTCATAAGGGGAGTAGGTAGTCAATGAATAACTCACCTGGACTTTATTCGCATACTTAATCTGTACAGCCATCTTATCGAAGATATCTATATCTTCTTTCCACACACAGCCATCCCGCGTGTAACCATCATGCTTTTCATTCGCAACATAAAGGGCCATGTACTCTTCATTCTTTGTAATGTCATAGTAATATGCACATTTGTCTTTGTGCGGGCACGGCCTGCAATGCGTATGACGGAACGGGTTATTCTTTCCATAATGTTCTAACGAGCCATAGCCGAATACTTCTTCCGGCTCAGAGTCGATCCACCAGTTAAGTAGATCGAAATGATGACTCGCTTTGTGCACTAATAGGGTACCGGCATTCTTTCTCAACCGGTGCCAGCGGCGGAAATAATCGGCTCCATGTGAAGTGTCAAGGTACCAATGGAAATCTGTTGATGTTATTTTTCCGATTGACCCACTCCTCAACAATTCATATAATTTTTGACGATGGGGCGAATAACGGTAATTGAATGTAACCCGCACTTTTTTGCCGGTACGCTTTTCTGCATCCAGAATTGCCTGCACTTTCTTTTCATCGATGGTCATTGGCTTTTCCGTAACCACATCGGCCCCCGACTCCAGACCCTTAATGATATGCTCATGGTGTACACCATCTACAGACATCACCAATAGGATCTCGGGTTTTACTTCCTTCAGCATTTTATCGATATCTGTAAAAGTGGCACAATCGACTCCCAGGAGTTCTTTCCCGGTTTTTACACGACCCGGGTTTATATCGCAAAGACCGACAAATTGAATAGAATCCTTAAACTCACTAATCACCGGTTTTCCCCACATTCCCAACCCTCTTGAACCTGTACCTACCAGTGCCAGGCGCTTTTTTGCGAAAGGTGTCGTAGCGGATGAGCCGTGCGCAAGGATCGAATCAGCCAACAAAGTTCCGGCGATAAGACTACCTGATTGTTGCAGAAAGTTTCTACGATGCATATGGCAATGATTTTGTGATAAGTTAGCAAAGATGGAAGATTATAAAATAAAAAATATGCAATCGATTGCGACTTCGGTTTCATAGTTCTCAGTTCTAAGTTCTGAAATTGTCGGCTTATGTAGAGTGCCGTTGTAATTTCAAACAGCAAAAACTGAAAACCGAAAAACCGGGAAGTTATTGAACTGAAAAACTCGGAACTGAGAACTCAGAACCGAGAACTGAGAACTGACAACTTACTTCTTAGAGAGCGCCGTGAGCTTTTTATGTAGTTCTAAAACCTGCGGAATAACTGGCTTCACTTCGTCATTGTAGATAAGAAAATCACAGAGATGCATTTTGATGATTTCTTCAATTTGTTTAGACATCCGTTGATGCACCTGGCCCCGGGTGAGATTATCACGATGCATTGCACGCTGAATACGAAGATGAGCGGGAGCGGAAACGCCGATAACATAGTCGAGATATTCCTGCGAGCCACTTTCGAAAATCAGCGCGGCTTCTTTGATGGCATAGGGCGTTGTCTGTTTATTGATCCATTCTTTACTGTCGCGAATAGTCGCGGGATGAACGAGTGAGTTTAAAAGAGAGAGTTTTTCTTTATTGTCAAATACTATCGATGAAAGGAATGCCCTGTTTAGCTGATCATCGACATAAGCCTGTTCTCCGAAGTGTTTAACAATTTCAGATTTCAATTGCGGATCACAGTTCATAATGCGTTTGGCTTCCTTATCTGCGTAATAAACAGGAATACCAAGCACCTCGAATATCTTCGCAATCGTGCTTTTGCCTGAGCCGAAGCCGCCTGTAAGTCCGATCTTTAGCATTATGAACTTTTGTTTCTCAAACCCAAATAAAAAAATCCGGATTCGAATGTAGAATTCATAATCCGGATTGTATCAAAAATAAATTCTGAGTCGATATCGACTTACAACTCCGTCAAAAACTATTTTGCAGGTGCGGGTGTTTTGTTGATGTTATTAGTCCATTCCATCGAAATGGCGCTTTTTTCAATTTTCAGGTAGCTACCCGGGCTCGTCTCGATCAGGATAGTGCCATCTTCATTTACCTTATTAACGTTGCCATGTATTCCTGCGATCGTAACTATCTTGTCGCCCTTTTGTAGGTTTTCCTGGAATTGCTTGGCAAGTTTTGCTTTTTTCGCCTGGGGCCTTATCATAAATAACCAGAAAACGAGAATCATACCTCCTAGCAAAAGCATCTGCGGAATAGCAGAAGAACCTGCCTGTAAAAAAATAACTAATGGTGTCATTGTTTGTTTTAAAATTTAAAATTTATCAATCCCACATGCATTCAGGCATGTATATATCACTGTTTCACTACCGGCTTAAATACGTCGACTTCGAAAAACAAGGTGTGGTGAGGCGAACCCTTTGTGTTGGCTATTACGGCAATTTCCTTGCGCTGAAGATTTTCACGGCCATGGCTGTCAAAGGAGCCGGTAATTTCCCCTTCGCCACCCGGGGCGATTGGTTCTTTCGGATAATCAGCTACTGTGCATCCGCAACCTGGACGTACAGACTGGATGATCAACGGCTTGTTCCCGGTATTCTTAAAGCGGAATGAAACCTGTACTTTTTGGCCCTCCGTAATGCGACCGAGATTTTTTATCGAATCGATCCACTGGATGGTAGTAAGATTGGAAGAGTCTGATCCCGCCGTGGATGATGCTGGTGACCCTTTGCCGACCGGCTGATCTGCGTTCTTGCAGGCGAAAAAGAGTACAGATAAAATCAATAAAAAATAGCGCCCCATTTTGAATTATTTTTTGCAAATCTAACCAAAGCATTTTTATCAGGACGGCTTGAATGCAACTTTATGCATTTTGTTATCACGAACCAGATCTTTATGAATATTATCAAGAATACCATTTACAAACTGGCCGCTTTGCTGAGTGCTGTATTCTTTTGCAATATCGATGTACTCATTGATCGTTACTTTGGGTGGAATCGTTTCAAAAAATAAAAACTCACAAACGCCCATTCTCATTAGTAACATGTCCAGCAGAGCAATCCTGTCAGGTTCCCAGTTTTTTAGCTTCGGCTTTATATACTCAAGCGTCAGACCCCTTTTTTCAATCGTAGTTTCAAGCAGACTTTTTGCAAACAACCATTTTTCCTGGCTTAAAATCTCCTGGAAATTATATCCGTTCGGTTTATTCAGGAAATTAAGCACAAGGGTGTTCGTCATTTCAGCATCATCATCCCAGTTGTTGAATTTTTCTTCTACATAACTTGTAAACAAGTCATTAGGCAGCATCAGGTCGGTGAATATGAATTCCAAAATATCTTTCTCCGTTTTTCTGTCTCGGCCTTCGACCGCAATGTACTGCTGGTATTGATCGGTTGCTATAAGGTCATGATAAATCCTGCGTAAAAGTTCCGGATCATCAAGCGAATCAGGCTTATCATTCTTTACGGCTTGCATGTAAGACTTATGTTCAAGAATCTTCCAAAGAAGTTCATTCCCCGCTATTTTAATATTGACCTCGAGATCCTTCTGGGTAGGCAAGTGCTTTGCGGCCCGATTCCGGGCATCTTTTTCCGAGTAGCGGGGAACTTCGGTTAAAAAATGGATAAGATATATTAATAAACGACGGGTTTGATCGAAATGCTTTTGCAACAATTTAACAGGCTCACCGGTATTGCTTGCTTCATCCTGGCTTTCTACAGAATACAGGGTCTGCATAACCTTCACACGAATATTTCTTCTACTGATCATTTGTAAGAACTTATAATGAGGTCGCAAAGCTAACAGATTTCGATCTAGGCCACAAAGTTTTTAATACTGAAAAATTGACATCGAAGAGATAGTAATTTGATCATGTTCTCACCAAACTCTGCCAGTTTTCCGGGGGTTTCGGTAAAAATGGCCTTTAAAACTGGTTTGGTACGAAATTCGTTTACCTTTGCCGGCCTGTCACCCGACAGGTTTCATTATCTACAAAACTTACACTAAAACAAAAATGGTAAACTATGGCTAATTCAAAGAATGCTGCGCAGACATTAAATGTTACCCCATTACACGACAGGGTAATTGTGAAACCGGCCAAAGCGGAGGAAAAGAGTGCCGGTGGCATTATCATCCCCGATACTGCGAAGGAAAAGCCTCAACGTGGTACAGTGATCGCAGCCGGTCCAGGAAAAAAAGACGAACCGGTTACTGTAAAGGTTGGCGATACTGTCTTGTACGGCAAATACTCTGGAACTGAGATCCAGCTGGAAGGTGAAGACCTCCTGATCATGAGAGAAAGTGATATTCTTGCGATAGTATAGGAGTAGAATTCAGATAGAAATTTGGGATAGAGTATAAATGACTACTGGTATGACATCTTATTAAAATTTTCAAATCATCAAACGATCTGCCTGTCGGCAGGTTTTAAAAACTTAGAATACTATGGCAAAACAACTATTTTTCGACATCGACGCCCGAAATAAAATGAAAAAGGGTGTGGATACTCTGGCCAATGCAGTAAAAGTAACACTAGGACCAAAAGGCCGGAATGTAGTATTAGAGAAAAAATTTGGTGCTCCATCTATCACTAAAGACGGTGTAACCGTAGCAAAGGAAATAGAACTTGAGGATCCTATTGAAAATATGGGTGCTCAAATGGTAAAAGAAGTAGCTTCTAAAACATCCGATATCGCTGGTGATGGAACAACCACTGCTACAGTATTAGCTCAATCAATTATCAGCGAAGGTTTGAAAAACGTTGCAGCAGGTGCAAATCCAATGGATTTGAAACGCGGTATCGACAAAGCAGTTGCCAAAGTCGTTGAGAATCTAAAGGCTCAATCACAGAACGTGGGAAACGACAGCAACAAAATTCAACAGGTGGCTTCTGTTTCGGCAAATAATGATGAAACAATCGGCAAACTCATTGCCGAAGCTTTCGGTAAAGTTGGAAAGGAAGGCGTGATCACAGTTGAAGAAGCAAAAGGTACAGATACTACAGTTGATGTCGTTGAAGGTATGCAATTCGATCGCGGTTACATTTCTCCTTACTTCGTAACCAACAGCGAAAAAATGGAAGCAGAATTACAAAATCCATACATTCTGATCTACGACAAAAAGATCAGTGCGATGAAAGATATTCTGCAGATTTTGGAGAAAGTTGCTCAGGGCGGTCGTCCCTTATTGATCATTGCTGAAGATCTTGAAGGCGAAGCACTGGCGACTCTCGTAGTAAATAAACTTCGCGGTACACTGAAAGTTGCTGCAGTAAAAGCACCTGGTTTCGGTGACAGAAGAAAAGAGATGTTGCAGGATATCGCTATTCTTACGAAAGGAATCGTGATCAGTGAAGAGCAAGGTTTCAAATTGGAAAATGCTGATCTCAGCTACCTTGGAACTGCAGCCTCTGTAACAATCGATAAAGACAACACAACCGTTGTTGGCGGTAAGGGAAGCAAAGATGAGATTACATCTCGTGTCAATCAGATCAAAGCTCAAATTGAAACAACAACTTCTGATTACGACAAAGAAAAATTGCAGGAGCGTTTGGCTAAATTGAGTGGTGGTGTTGCCGTATTATATGTTGGTGCTGCTACCGAAGTTGAAATGAAAGAAAAGAAGGACCGTGTAGATGATGCGCTGCATGCTACAAGAGCTGCTGTTGAAGAAGGTATCGTTGCTGGTGGAGGTGTTTCATTCATTCGTGCGATCGAATCACTGGAAAATCTCAAAGGCATCAACGAAGATGAAACTACCGGGATTCAAATTGTAAAACGTGCCATTGAAGAGCCGCTTCGCCAGATCGTGGTGAACAGTGGTATTGAAGGTAGCATCGTGGTTCAAAAAGTGAAAGAAGGACAAGGCGATTACGGTTTCAATGCTCGCACCGAGACTTATGAAAACCTTTTTGCAGCTGGTGTAATCGATCCTACTAAAGTTACCCGCATTGCATTAGAGAACGCAGCTTCGATTGCAGGTATGTTGCTCACAACAGAATGTGTGATTGCAGACAAACCTAAGAAAGAAGAGGCTCATGTACATGGCGGCGGTGGTCCTGGTATGGGCGGAATGGATTATTAATAAACTCACATATCAGCTCAATTGACAACTGTTGATAGGGCTCGGTAAAAATAAAAGCCTCATCATGATTTCATGATGGGGTTTTCTTTTTATAACCCGATTTGGCAGATATTGCATCGGCTAATTGGCTAATCATCACATCGGCTCATCACTTTATCAGCCTGCCACCCGTCCATCTATATTTCACATTCCGTCCACGGGTAAATTCGTAACTTTTGAGGATAATACCAGCGTCATGAAATTCTTATGCTTGCTTCTTCTGGTAAGCTATACCGCGTTCGCGCAACCAAATGAGGATGCTAAAGCAAACTCGGGTGAATATATGGGTGTGGCGGGCAGCCAATATTTTTTGAAGGATTGGTCT
>DAINQQ010000095.1:0-20875 GCA_036742645.1 Flavitalea sp. | reverse complement strand
GAGTGAATGATAAGTTGGTGTGTGCGTTTATTAAGTTCTACTTCGCCCATGGTAAGCTGCCTTGAATATACGGAACAATTTGAGACAAGGTCTGACCGTCCCGGTCCGACGTTCTCACATGGGAAGATTCTACTTTAGAAAATCAATAAAATAATTATCTACCCTTTAAAATCACGTTCGGCATAATCGCAAAGTCGATAGGCGAGGTCCTTATTGCAGATGCCGTCAGACCGGGTGCACAATATTCGGTCAGCTATGAAGTGCCAATGTTAATTCCTTACAGGCTTGCCGCTTTTTAACACACTTTCAATTCTTTCGAGACTTTTCTTTTCACCACACAAACTGAGAAAGGCTTCCCGTTCAAGATCGAGAAGGTATTGTTCGCTGACAAGAGTTGGTTCACTAAGGTCTCCACCGCACATGACGTAGGCAAGTTTTTTTGCAACAAGACTATCGTGTAGCGTCGCATATCCTCCTGTTAGCATTCCGTTGATGCCTGCATAAAGGGCACCGAGTGCCGAACGGCCAAGCACTTTAATATCTTTGCGAAGTATCGGGGCCGTATAACCGCTTTCATACAGTTCAATCACGCTTCGTTTAGCCTCCGCAATTCTCCGGTTTTGATTGATGACCACTTCGTCCTGCCCCTTGCGAAAAATTCCAAGATCAAATCCTTCAAATGCTGAAGTCGCAACTTTTGCAGTGGCGATTGTAAGAAAACGATTTTTGAGCGTAATCGTTTCGGGTTCGTCCTCATGCATTTCATCGGCGGCTCTAACCACAAACTCTTTTGTACCACCACCACCGGGTATAAGACCAACGCCTAATTCAACAAGGCCAATATAGGTCTCCGCGGCTGGACAAACTTTGTCGGCATGCAAGCTCAGTTCGCAGGCGCCTCCCAAAGCAAGAGCGTGCGGTGCGACAACAACAGGTATCGAAGAAAACCTTGCTCTTGTCATCGTGTTTTGGAATATGCGAATTGCCATATCAAGTTCGTCATATTCCTGCTCGATCGCCAGCATGAAAATCATTCCAACATTGGCGCCGGCTGAGAAGTTTTGTGTTTCATTTGCTATGACGAGACCTTTGTATTTTTCTTCAGCCAAAGAAATTGACTTTTGTATTCCTTCGAGCACCTCGCCGCCGATGCTTCCCATTTTTGTGTACCATTCCAGTCCCAATACATCATCGCCCAAATGATACAGTCTGCATGCGCTGTTCTTCCAAACCGTTTCATTTTCAAAATTCCTCATCACAATAAAAGTATCCGCACCAGGCAACGGCTTGTATGATTTTGTAACAACATCGTAATACAGCTTTCTTCCATTCTCTACTTTATAAAATGTTTTCGCACCCGAGGCAATCATATCATTGATCCAGTCAGCTACCTTGTACCCGGCGCCTTGCATTTTCTTAACGGTGTTTTCCACGCCAAGAACATCCCAACTTTCGAAAGCGCCAATCTCCCAGCCAAAACCTGCCATCATTGCATCATCTACACGATATATTTCATCTGATATTTCAGGGATGCGATGAGAGATATAAGAAAATAAGCCGAAATGAAAGTGCCTGTAAAAATCACCGGCTTTATCCATCCCCGTGAATAAGGCTTTCAATCTTGTTTTCAAATCATCTATTGGTTTCGCCGCTTCTACACTTGGAAATTTTGGTTTCTGGCGCGCACCGTATTCCATTGTTTGAAGGTTCAGTGTCAATATTTCCTTTGCTCCACCTCCACCCTTTGTTTTCTTGAAAAAGCCCTGGGCAGTTTTATCACCGAGCCAATTATTATCAACCATTTTTTGCAGCCATGAAGGAATGATAAATGTGTCTCGTGCTTCATCGTTAAGGCAACTGTCATAAACTCCTTTTGCCACCTTTACGAGAGTGTCGATGCCAACGACATCCGCCGTTCTAAACGTTGCAGATTTAGGACGGCCGATAATAGGGCCGGTTAACGTATCCACTTCGTCGATGGTGAGTCCCATTTTTTCAACCAGTTTGAAAATTGCCATGATACCATATACGCCAATTCTGTTCGCAATAAACGCCGGAGTATCCTTGCACAATACTGTTGTCTTTCCCAGGTAGAGATCACCATAATGCATTAAAAAATCAATCACATCCTGATCTGTGTTGGGTGTTGGGATAATTTCCAACAACCGGAGATACCTGGGAGGATTAAAAAAGTGGGTACCGCAAAAGTGTTTTTTGAAGTCGTCCGTTCTTCCTTCGGCCATCAGGTGAATTGGTATTCCTGATGTATTTGATGTGATCAGCGTGCCCGGTTTCCTGTATTTCTCAACCTGTTCGAAAATTCTTTGTTTGATGTCGAGCCGTTCAACGACTACTTCAATGATCCAATCGCAAGAAGCAATATCCTTCATATTATCCTCAAAGTTTCCCGTGATAACACGCTTCAGAACATCCTTTATATATACCGGTGAAGGATTACTCTTGATGGCTGTTTGTAAAGCGTCGTTCACAATTTTGTTGCGAAGATTTTTATCATTATTCTCCGCGGCTTCCTTTGGAACAATATCTAACAGTAAAACCTGCACGCCGATTCCTGCAAAATGACATGCGATCCTGGAACCCATAACCCCACTTCCCAAAACACCTACCTTCTTTATATTTCTTTTTGCCATGGAATAATTAGTTAGTTAAACAACTATTTTATGAAGATAGGAATTTTATTTGTGAATGGAATCTTTGACAATATATGTACATGTTGATGAAGAAGGTTGAATTGCCTAAATAGATCAGCCGGATACTGCAAGGTTGGCCGCACCTCGATTTTATGTATCACATAAACAATGCGAGAGAACACGATGGAAGGAGTTGGTTTATGATACCGGGGAAGACAATTTTAAAAAAATATAGTTAGGGTTAGTGTGAACAACTCATAATACCATTTTTAGAATGAGGAAGAAGACACCGGACAGTACAGGATTGCTATGATCTATAATTCAGTAATTTGTCTCATGATGCGCGTTGAATTTACGAGATGCATTTATTTTGCGATAACGTGAGTCGTATCTATTTTAATCATTAATTTTAACTCGGAAATATTAACATTGTTACTGATCCAGCACGCTGTTGGAAGATTGAAAACTGCTTTTCTTAACATCAAAACGATAGCTATGTGAAAAAACCTCCTCTAGAGATTCAATTTCTCAGTACACGTCATTTCGATTTGATCTAACAATTATTACCAAAACAAACTGATATGGAAAACTGCTTGCAGCGGAAGAAAGCCTTCCTATTTCGCGCTCCCTTTTTGCTAAATGGTTTTTGCCTTTGTTTGCTTACTACTTTTTTTTGTTTGCCGGTACTCGCACAAGATAAACCTTTAACCGGCAAGGTAACTGCTGGTGACAGCGCATTGCTGGGTGTAACGGTACAGGTTAAGGGACGAGCAACAGCTACTCAAACGAATGCCGATGGACAATTCACAATAAATGCTCCTTCCAACGGCACTCTCGTCTTTACATCTGTGGGATTCAACACACAGGAGGTATCAATCGGCGGCCGCTCCACAATTAATATATTATTGCAGGCGTCTAACCAGCAAATGAATGAAGTTGTAGTGGTAGGATATGGCACCCAGCGAAAAGCAACGGTTACCGGCTCCGTAGCAATGGTTAAAGGTACCGAACTCGACAAATCACCGGCCATGAATCTTTCTAATTCACTGGCAGGACGGTTGCCTGGCATTACAGCCTTACAGCGAACTGGCGAGCCGGGTTTTGATGGTTCAACGATTCGTATCCGGGGTACAAACACCTTAGGAGACAGCGGACCGCTAGTTGTTATAGATGGGGTGCCAGATCGTGCCGGCGGCTTTGATCGTCTGAACCCTGCCGATATAGAAAGTATGTCAGTATTGAAAGACGCATCTGCTGCTATTTATGGAGCCAGGGCTGCGAATGGTGTCATATTGATCACCACCAAACAAGGTAAGACTGGCAGACCTGTTGTATCGTACGACTTCAACTATGGGTGGGCGCAGCCATCTGTGATTCCTGAAATGTCAAATTCGGTCCAGTATGCAGAGTTGTTGAATGAGCAGAAGCTATTCAGCGATGTCCCATATCAGCAATGGTCCGCAGCTTGGGACGCGTTCAAAACACAGGGCTTCTATATCCGCACGAATGATAATGCGAGAGTAAACGCCACTTACAATGCGGACGATATGCGAAAGTTTGCCGATGGCTCAAGCCCCTTGACGCATCCAAATACGGACTGGTACAACGCTGTTTTTAAAGATTGGTCAGGCCAACAGCAACACACCCTGCAGATGAGCGGTGGTTCAGAAAACGTTCGGTTTCATACGTCGCTGGGTTATCAGAAGCAGGATGCGTATTATATAAATTCCGCAACAGGATACAAGCAATACGATTTTCGCTTTAACCTTGAGGCCAAAGTAAACAAGTATGTAAGTACAAATTTTGGTGTAACTGCCCGCGAGGAATATCGCTACTTTCCCACCGTTGGCGCTGGCGATATTTTCAGGATGTTGGTAAGAGGTAAGCCCACAGAGGTGGCAGTCTGGCCACGCGGCGAACCTGGAATAGACATCGAAAACGGACAAAACCCTGTGGTTATAACGACAGGTGCAACTGGTTATGACAGGAACAAAAGAGACTACATCCAAACAAATGGACAGGTTGAATTAAGAAATCCCTGGATAGAAGGTTTAAAGATCACACTCCAGGGGGCTGTCGATAAATTCAATGCACGGACGAAACGTTGGTCAACACCATGGTCTCTTTACAGCTGGGATAAGGTTTCTTACGAAGCCGATGGATACCCGAAACTCACAAAGACAGTCCGTTCCACCTTTACCGATCCCCAGCTTAGGATGCAAGATGAGGAAGAGCTCCGTGTTGCGTTGACTGGAATGATTAACTACGACAAGACATTCGGAAATCACACGATTGCTGTCCTGGCTGGCGTACAAAGAGAAACAAGGGAAGGGGATAATTTCTATGCTTTTAGAAGAAACTTCATTTCTCCGGCGATTGACCAGCTTCTTGTTGGTGGAACAGTTTCACAAGATCTTGGAAATACTCCTAACGGTCCTGCTTTAACCACCAGTATATTCGGCGAACAGGCTCGCTTAAGTTATTTCGGCCGACTCGCCTACAATTACCAGGAAAAATATCTATTGGAATTTCTCTGGCGGTATGACGGTTCTTACATTTTCCCCGAATCTGACCGCTTTGGGTTTTTCCCCGGCGTCTTGGTTGGCTGGAACGTTGCCAGGGAGAACTTTTTCGAGAATATAAATTTTCTCAGTGCTTTAAAACTCCGGGCTTCGTATGGTCAAATGGGTAATGACCGCGTAACGTTCAACAATGTGTTGCAGGAGTACGCCTTCTTACCTACCTATTCGCTCAGCGGTGTATATGTAATTAACGGCCAAATAGTACGGACCCTGACTGAACCCCGTGTGCCAAACCCAAGCTTTACGTGGGAGGTCGCGAACAACGCGAATTTTGGCCTTGAGGGAGCGATTCTGAATAACAGGTTATTCTTCGAATTCGACATTTTCAAAAACCGGCGTAAGCAGATCCTGATTCAGAAACTAGGATCTACTCCTCAAAGTTCTGGAATCAGCCAGCTCTTGCCTCCGGTGAACGAGGGAGAGGTTGAAAACAAAGGTTGGGAATATCGAATTGGTTATAATGGCAACATAGCGCGCGACGTCGCTTTTAGCGTTAGTGCCAATGGCGGTTATTCAAAAAACAAAATTATATACTGGGATGAAAATCCTGGCGTACCAGCCCATCAACGCGCCACTGGAAACACTTTCGGTACAAACGGACCGGCATTCCTGGCTTATGTTTATGATGGTGTATTTCTCGATGCAGCAGATGTAGCCGCTAATAAAATCGACTATAGCGCTGCTGAAGGGAGCTTGAGACCGGGCGATATGAAGATCAGGGACGTTTCAGGGCCCGATGGTAAGCCGGATGGAAAAATCACTTCGCTGGATCGCGTACGGTTGGACAAAAACCGTGACCCAAGGTTCACGTACGGCTTCACTTTAAATATGAATTATAAAAACTTTGACTTGTCGGTTCTATTCCAGGGCGCTGTTGGTGGTTTGCAATTACTGAGTTTCAGCGAAACTGGCGAATTTGGTAATTGGCTTAACTGGGCTTACAAAAATCGCTGGTCAGTAGAGCATCCAAGCAGCGTAGATCCTCGTTTAGTTAGCAGAACAAATAGGTATTACACGAGTACCGCTTCCGCCGAAGCTTTTGGCTTCAATACATACTTTATACGAGAGAACAATTATTTGAGGTTTAAAAATTTGGAAATAGGATACACCCTCGGTTCAGATGTTACCAAACGCGTTGGCATTAGTAAGCTACGGATTTACTTTAGTGGATTAAACCTGTTGACGTGGGAAAAATTCGGGTTCTGGGATCCAGAAACAATTGCCACAAATGGATATGCTTATCCTCAGTCGAGAGTAATTAGTGCCGGTTTTCGGGTAACTTTTTAATAAAATACTATGAAGAAGATAACAAACAAATCAATAGTCATTCTTTTAGCTGTGATCAGCATGTTCACAGCCTGTAAAAAAGACTTTCTAAATACCCAGCCAGTAGACCAGGTGCCGGCTAGTGAAACCTGGAAAGATGCTGCATTTGCAGAGGCTTTCGTAACCGGTGCATATGGAGGTTTATTCGAGGGTGGGTTTGATGAACAAATGCTTGCGGCTATCTCGGACGAAGCTATTTTCACTCATGCAGGTAGAAATATAAATACAATCAACCAGGGGACTTTGAACCCTTCTAATCCAGGTTGGGTTAACAGGCATACGGATTGGCTTCAGTTGTACAATTTTATTCGTACAACAAATATCTCGCTCGAAGGACTTGCTACGGCGACATTCGATAACCCAACCCTGAAAAAAAGGCTGGAGGGAGAAGCCCGGTTTTTGAGAGCTTACTACTACCACCAGTTGCTGAGATTTTATGGTGGGGTGCCTTTGATTGCAAAAGTCTACGCTTTAGGAGAAGACTATACCATTGCACGGAATACCTATTCTGAGGTGAGCGCCTTTATTATTAAGGAAGCCGACGCAGCGTATACCTTGTTGAAAGGTATAGGAAGGATAAAAGGTCGCGCTAGTGATCTCGCTGCATTAGCCTTAAAATCTCGTCAGTTGTTATACGATGCCAGCGATTTGCACGATATGCCAACTGCGAAAGCAAAATCAACTGTGATCAATACGTTTGCAAAACCAGAACTGTTAGGATTTGTGAGTGGTGATCGCGCAGCACGGTGGCGGGCTGCAAGAGATGCAGCAAAAGCTGTACTGGACGAAGCAGGATCGGGCTACAAAACCACTTTGACAGCTCCAGTATCTACAGATGAGGGTCGTAAAAATTATTTGTCCATTTCAATGGGTGGAGCAAGTAAACATGCCGATGCTGATCCCGCCGTCGGTACTTCTAACGAGTTATTGTTTGTAAGAACGCTCACTCTCGAAAGAAGTGAAGGTTCCCAACAGCATGGCCTGCGGCAGGGACCAAACGGGTATAATAACTGGGCAGGAAATACACCGATCCAGGAATTTGTTGATGATTACGAGATGATGGACGGAACAAAGTTTGACTGGAACAACGCAGCTCACAAGGCTGATCCTTATGTTAACAGGGACCCGCGTTTCTACGTTTCATTATTAGTTGATGGTTCACCCTGGAAACCCCGCGGTAGCCCTCTGGATCCGGCAAATGAAATACAAACAGGAACATACTATGTTCCAAGTACCCTTGTAGGCCTTGATACTCGACAGGGTCCGATAGAAAACTGGAACGGTAGTTTCACGGGTTATTATTTCCGCAAGTTCATTGATCCCGATCCGACACTTCGCGACAATACAGGACGGCAGACTGTGCCCTGGCCTTACTTCCGATATACAGAGGCTATTTTCAACTATGTAGAAGCCCTTATTGAACTTGGTGATGATGCAACCGCCCGCACCTGGTTAAACAGGATACGCTTTAGGGCAGGCATGCCGCCGGCAACTGAATCGGGCGATGCACTTCGGCAGCGGTATCGTAACGAACGCCGGATTGAAATGGCACTCGAAGAACAACGCTTCTTTGATGCGCGTCGCTGGATGATCGCGCCAGCAACCCTGGGTAGAAAAACCACCTTCATACAGGTTGAAGGAAGACTAAAACCCGGAGCCACCGCACCAGCTCCTTACCGAAGGGATGTAACAAAGTTCGACTATACTTATAAACCGGTAGTCAACAATGACCTTGAAAACAGGGTATGGCTGGACAAGATGTACTATCGCCCAATAAACCTGTCCGAAACTCAGCGGAATAATCTCCTTGTACAAAACCCGGGATACGATTAATCAGTGTTTATTTACCTTTATATCAAAATCTATGCTGCTCCGTTTGCAGCATAGATTTTTTATTTTTAGCCTTCCTGAAACTAGAATATGTATTTGCTCAAGCGTAAATCATCTCCGTTCATTATACTTTTTATAGTTTGTCTTGTATCCGCATGCGATGATAAAAATAACGCGGACAAAACGGCTCCCTTGTTCACTTTATTAAGTGCCGAGGAAACCGGTATTGCGTTCAGCAATGAAATCACCGAAGGATTAAACACCAATATTTTGATGTATGAATACTTTTATAATGGGGCAGGGGTGGCAGCTGCGGATTTCAATTCCGACGGGCTGGTTGATCTGTATTTCAGCGCCAATATGGGCGACAATAAGCTTTACCTGAATAAAGGCAAAATGAAATTTGAGGATATCACAGATGTTTCCGGTGGGGGAGGAAGACCTGGTCCATGGAAAACAGGTGTTAACACCGTTGACATCAACGCTGACGGGAAACTCGATATTTATCTGTGTTATTCAGGAGCAATGCCGGCTCCAAAAAGAGCCAATCAGTTATTCATTAATATGGGAAATGACGAGGCAGGTGTTCCTCGCTTTGAAGACCAAGCCGAATCGTATGGACTTGCCAGTACTGGGTTCAGCAACCAATCCTATTTCTTCGATTACGATAAAGACGGCGATTTAGATATGTTATTGCTTAACCACAATCCCAAAAATCTCCCTATACAAAATGTAGAAGCTACCAAAAAACTTTTCAGTGAAGATAATCCTGAGAAAGGACTGAGATTGTTCAAACAGACCGATGCCAAATTCGAAGATGTAACGAAATCAGCGGGCATCAACGGTTCCGAATTAAGTTATGGCCTTGGTTTAGCTATCTCTGATCTTAATGAAGATGGATGGCCTGACTTCTACGTCTCGAACGATTATTCTGTACCTGATTTTCTATACATCAATAATCAGGACGGAAGCTTTAAAAATGACCTTCAAAATTGCATCGGACACACCAGCCAGTTTTCTATGGGTAACGATGTTGCCGATGTCAACAATGACGGGCTTCAGGATATTTTTACCCTCGATATGCTGCCAGAAGACAATCGGCGACAAAAGTTATTGATGGGCCCCGATAACTATGCAAAGTTCGACCTAAATGTACGCAGCGGTTTCTATTACCAATATATGCGTAATATGCTGCACATAAATAATGGCAACGGAACCTTTAGTGAAACGGGTCAATTCGCAGGTATCTCGAATACCGATTGGAGTTGGGCGGCATTGATTGCAGACTACGATAATGACGGATGGAAAGACCTCTTTGTTACCAATGGATATTTGAGGGATTATACCAACCAGGACTTTCTGTTCTACATGAATAACTATGTAAAAGAGAAAGGAAGATTGAAGCGCGAAGATGTATTGGAGATAGTAAAACAGATGCCTTCATCAAATGTAACGAACTATATTTTTCATAACAGTAAAGCCGGAGGCTTCGAAAATAAAAGCCATGATTGGGGCCTTGATCAACCATGCAATAGCAATGGGGCGGTATATGCCGACCTTGATAATGATGGAGACCTGGATCTCGTAGTCAATAACATTAACAAGTCTGCTTTCATTTACCAAAATGAAGCACAAAAAATAAACGGCAACAATTTTTTGCAGGTCCGCCTGACAGGTGAAAGACCCAACACTTTCGGTTTAGGAGCTAGTGTAAAAATATTTGCTGGCGGACAAACACAGGTTTTGGAGCACAATCCAGCGAGGGGTTATCTTTCTTCCGTATCGTCAACGCTTCATTTTGGACTTGGTGCTGTGGAAAAGGTAGACTCATTGATTATTACATGGATTAGCGGGAAAGAACAAGCGATGAACAACATCCCCGCAAATACAACGATAGAGATTCAGGAAAAAGATGGAATCCACAATTCATCGCACAAAACTATTTTTAGTTGGTTCGCTGAAATTCCTTCTCCGATTCCATTTCGGGATTCATCCATAAATATGAATGATTTTGATCGCCAGGCTTTACTTACGGCCAGACTATCACATAACAGTCCTTGTATGGTGAAGTATGATCTTAATGGTGATCAAAGAGAAGATGTGATTATTGGTGGCTCGGGAGTTCTCCCAACGCAAATCTATTTGCAGGAGTCAAATGGTCGTTTCAAAAGGATAAATATTGCGGCTTTTGAAAGAGACAATGCGTTCGAGGATGCGGATATTGCCGTAGCAGATATTAATGGCGATGGACATGCAGATATATACATTGCAAGCGGCGGTTATGGGCAGTTTAAAGAAGATGAGCCTTTATTGCAAGACCGACTTTATCTGAATGATGGAAAAAACAACTTTACAAGGTCGGGTGGTTTGCCCGATATGAAGGGCAGCAAGTCATGTGTCAGGATTGAAGACATTAATGGTGATGGGGCACCTGATATATTTGTGGGCGGAAGATTGGTCCCTGGGAAATACCCGGAGCCTCCAAAAAGTTATATTCTATTGAACGATGGCAGAGGCAGATTTACTGATCGCACAGACGTTATTTGTGCGGAGTTAAGAAAGCCCGGAATGGTTACGGATGCAATGTGGGTTGATCTTGACCTGGATAATCGAAAAGAATTAGTGGTCGTAGGTGAGTGGATGCCTATACTGGTCTTTAAAAACGAAAAAGGAAAACTAATTAATGTTAGCAATCAATTTTTTGAAAAAAACTATACGGGCTGGTGGAACAAGATTGTCATAGGTGATTTTAATTCAGACCAACGTCCGGATCTTATAATAGGCAATATGGGTTTGAATACACAGTTCCGTGCTTCTGAAAAAGAACCATTGGAAATGTACTTCAAGGATTTTGATAACAACGGTTCAGTGGACCCTGTTTTTAGTTTTTATATCCAACATGAAAGATATCCTTACCTGACGCGAGATGAGTTATTATCCCAGCTGCCGGCTTTGCGTAAGCGATTCTCAGACTTTAAAAGTTATGCTGATATAACTATGGACGAATTGTTTGGAGCAGAGGAACTAAAAAATGCCGGCCACCTGGTGGCCAGCTACATGATGACGACTTGTTTCATCAATCAATCAGGTGGAAAATTCATAGTAAGTGAATTGCCGAAAGAGGCGCAATACTCACCGGTTTATGCAATAGAGGTAATAGATTATAACGGAGACAACGCTTCCGACATACTGCTTTTCGGCAACAATAAACACTTTAAAATACGGTTAGGAAAGTTTGATGCGAATTACGGCACCTTACTGCGTGGAGATGGTAAAGGTAACTTCAAATATGTGACTCAACCAGAATCCGGTTTCAAAGTTTGGGGAGATGTAAGAAGTTGCCTGGCCATAAACAACACAGTTTATCTTGGCATTAACGGTCGTCCGCTCAGTGCTTACAAATTAACAGCTCACACCAAATAGATGTTTTCTTTGCGACTTCGCTTCTTTTCCTGAATTGTTATCGCAAAAGGCACGGAAACGCCAGGTATGAACATCAGCTTACCTGGGATCCATTGTCTGTCTCTTCATCAGGATTGATAAACTTTAATTTTCCATCAGCATCTTCTGCCATCAGGATCATCCCATTACTTTCTATTCCACGCATTTTTCGGGGCGCGAGGTTTGCAACAACCACAACCTGTTTCCCTACTATTGCCTCAGGATTGAAATGCAGCGCAATTCCTGATACAATTGTTCTTTTTTCAAATCCCAGATCAATCTCGAGTTTTAAAAGCTTGTCGGCTTTTTCAATCTTTTCAGCGGCAGTGATTGTGCCAACACGGAAATCCATTTTCGCAAAATCATCATACTGGATAGGGGTTTTGATTGTTGCCGATATAGTCACCTGTGTATTCTCTTCGGTTTTCATT
Source organism: Flavitalea sp. (assembly GCA_036742645.1). GTDB lineage: Bacteria > Bacteroidota > Bacteroidia > Chitinophagales > Chitinophagaceae > Flavitalea. The sequence continues at coordinate 8,614 of DAINQQ010000095.1, read as the reverse complement.
TGTGAATCCGTTTTTACTAATCCTGCTTTTAATTTTTCGATTTGTGCACTGATCTCCGTATCCTCAATTTTTCTGAATAATAATTCCGGGGCTCTCAGGCTGTAGCCGGTGCTAAGTAATTTTAGTTTACCAGCATTCTCCCAGTCGAGTATCTTATCGACCACCTTCATCATATACAACATTTTTTTTGCAGTGGTCGGAAGAAAAGGATTGATAAGCACAGCCAGATTTGCTGTTAATTGTAAACAGATATGAATACAATTATCGATTGCCTGCTGCGCTTCCGTGTTTATTTCGCCCTTTGCATTCGTTTGTTTTGCCCTGATCCACGGTTCCTTTTCCTGCATATATTTATTCCCTTTCCTTGAAAGGTCTATAACATCATATAGGGCATCGCGGAACTTGAACTGTTCAAGCGCTTCTTCGACCTTCGGTTTTGATCGTTCGATATCTTCAATAATCGCCCTGTCTTTTTGGTCGAGCAGACTCAGATGTATCGGCGGAACTTTGCCATTGCAAAGCTTATGCATCAGCACAAATGTTCTATTGACGAAGTTCCCGAATATCGATACCAATTCACTGTTATTCCGGTCCTGGAAATCTTTCCATGTAAAATCGTTATCCTTTGTCTCCGGCGCATTGGCACATAGAACATAGCGAAGCGAATCCTGCATTCCAGGAAAATCCTTTACATAATCATGCACCCAAACAGCCCAATTGCGCGACGTAGAAACCTTGTCTCCCTCGATATTCAGGAATTCATTGGCAGGCACATTATCGGGAAGTACAAATCCTCCATGCGCCTTGAGCATAGCAGGAAATATAATGCAATGGAAAACGATATTATCCTTACCTATGAAGTGCACAAGCTTGGTATCATTTTGACACCAGTAGTCAGCCCATCTATCTGTCAATTCTTTTGTTGCACTAATATAGCCGATGGGTGCATCGAACCACACGTACAATACCTTACCTTCTGCTCCTGGAATAGGAACTTTCACACCCCAATTGCTATCCCGTGTCATTGCCCTGCTCTGAAGCCCGTTGTCAAGCCAGCTTTTGCATTGTCCATACACATTATTCTTCCACTCCTTATGTTCTTCCAGTATCCATTGCTTCAGAAAAGGTTCATAGTTCTGTAATGGAAAGTACCAGTGTTTGGTTTTTCTTTTCACCGGAACAGCTTCACTTAAAGTGCTGCGCGGATTAATTAGTTGCTCAGGGCTCAAAGCAGAACCGCATCTTTCACATTGATCTCCGTAAGCGTTTGGGTTGCTGCAGATAGGACACGTACCGGTAATATATCTATCGGCTAAAAATGTTTTTTTCTCCTCGTCATAATATTGTTCCGTTTCCCTCTCTTCAAACAATCCATCGTCATAGAGTTTCTTGAACATAGCCGAAGAAGTTTCATGATGGATCTGGTTTGAAGTGCGTGAGTAAATATCAAAGGAGATGTCCATTTGTTCAAAGCTCTCTTTAATAATTGTATGATATTTATCCACGACCTCCTGCGGCGTAATTCCTTCCTTCATTGCGCGAATGGTGATGGGAACGCCATGTTCATCACTTCCGCATATGAATTTGATATCCCGCTTCTGCGCCCGCTGGTAACGCACATAAATATCTGCCGGCAAATAACAACCCGCCAGGTGGCCTATATGGACTGGTCCGTTGGCGTAAGGGAGGGCTGCTGTAACTAAGTATCTTTTTGGTTCTTTCATTCTTGAGCTTTTGTTTCTTCACACATCACCCGAAAAAATGCCGGAAAATGTTGTTTTTTGACTGAATTATTAAGTATCAGCGTTAATCTCGGTAAGACACGTTCATCCCGGGCGCAAAAATACCGGAAACAGCACCAATGCCAAAATGAGCCTATTGATTAAGAAGATATTTTCAAACCGACCACACCTGTTTTCGTTAACGCAACAGGAAATTCAGTAAAATGTCCTGGGAAATTTTTTTTACCTGTGTGATCATGTAATTTGGAACAATGGATCGAAAAAAATTTATCAGCGCCGCTTCAATTTTAATTGCGTCTCCATACCTGGGATTTTCTGCCAACCGATGCTTAACTGACGAAGAAAAAGACCCTCTGGCCATAATTCCAAAACATCTAAAACAAGGTGATACCGTTGGTATTTCAAGTCCCGCCGGATACATTACTGCAGAAGAGCTACGGCCAGCCATTCAACAGATCGAAAGCTGGGGACTTAAAGTAAAAATTGGCGATTCAATTGGCAAACGCAACTTTACATTTGGCGGCACGGACGATGAAAGAGCTGCGGATTTTCAACGAATGCTTGATGACTCTTCAATCAAAGCCATCATGTGCGCCAGGGGCGGCTATGGATTTGTCCGCATCATTGACAAGCTAAATTTTAATAAACTGGTATCAGAGCCGAAGTGGATTATTGGATTCAGTGACCTCACGGTGCTTCATAATCACCTTAACCGCAACTACGGCATCGCGTCCATTCATTCAAAGATGTGCAACAGCTTTCCTGATGATTGGGCCAAAGCGGAGCCAATACAGGTAGAAACAATCAATTCAATCAGGAAAGCTTTGACCGGAGAAAAAATAGAACACTTCGCCAACTATAATGAGAAAAACAGAACTGGTAACGCAGATGGCACTTTGATTGGAGGCAATCTTAAGACAATAGAAAGCCTGGCTGGAACCAGCTCGGAAATTCGGACAGCGGGGAAAATCTTATTTATAGAAGATACCGGCGAATATTTATATAGTATCGACCGTATGTTCTGGAACCTGAAACGAACCGGAAAATTATCCGCGATCAAAGGCTTGATTGTCGGCGGCTTCAAGGTAAAACCTGATGATCCGGGAGAGGAGTTCGCTCTTTCGTTATACGATATAGTGTTAGAAAAAGTAAACGAATATAGTTACCCGGTATGCTTTGATTTCCCGGTAGGACATCAGAAAAACAATTTTGCTTTGAAGTGCGGGATGCGCCATCGGCTTTCAGTGGGAAGGGCATATACAACATTAGTTGAAACCGCGCACAGTGATTAGAGGTCCGCGGATTTTTTTTTCCACGAATTCCAGCGTCTTGGAGTAATTGATTTATGGAGACAACATCCAAATCAGGGAGTTTTGCCACGAATCCACGAATTGCCGCGAATTGATTCGTGATAATTCGTGTAATTCGTCGCAAACGAAACAAAAGGCATCTTCGTGGCAAAAAACTACCTTAATCAAATCTGACCTAATGTTCTTAATTAGCGTTAATTCGCGTATTCAAAATTTGTGTCTATTCGCGTGACAAAAGTGCCTCCATATCTTAAACCAGGCGACACGATCGGAATCGTATGTCCAGCGGGCTATATGGCTCTCGAAAAAGCACAAACCTGTATCGATACGTTGGAGCAATGGGGATACAAAACAAAAATCGGCAGAACGTTGGGAAGCGGTTCCGCAAATTACTTTTCAGGAAGTGATGATGAACGTTTAGTGGATTTACAGGATATGATGGATGATGACACTGTGCAGGCTGTTCTATGTGGAAGGGGCGGCTATGGAGTTGGCCGCATTATTGATCAAATCAATTTCAAAAAATTCATTCGCCATCCGAAATGGCTGATTGGTTATAGTGATGTTACAGTACTGCATGCGCACATATATTCTAACTTTAAAATCGCAACGCTTCACTCACCGATGGCGGCTGCATTCAATGACAGTGGATCCGGGAATGAATATGTCCGCTCCCTGAAAGATGCTCTTAAGGGGAAAAAGATGCGTTATCAATGTGGCCCGCATGATTTCAATAAGCGTGGCGAGGCCGTTGGAGAACTGGTAGGAGGGAACCTGGCCTTGCTTGCTCATATCGTTGGAACATCATCAGATATTAAAACGCGTGGCCGCATACTTTTCCTCGAAGATCTGGGGGAGTATTTGTATAACGTAGATCGTATGCTCTACCAGCTAAAGCGGAGCGGAAAATTTAAAAAACTTGCAGGCCTCATTATCGGAGGTTTCGCCGATATGAAGGACACGGAAAGACCATTTGGAAAAAATGTTTATGAAATTATTCAGGACATTTTTGAAGATGCCGATTATCCTGTCTGTTTTAATTTTCCCGTGAGTCATGGAAAAGAAAATTATGCGCTGAAGGTCGGCGTAGGCTTCAAACTAAAAGTGAGCAGAAACAGCGTGACCCTTGAGGAATGACAAAAGCCATGTTGTGTGAGATGGCTTTGAAAAATAACCGCTAATGTGCTTATAAGCGGTCCTTCATAGAGAATATTTTTAGGCCAGTTGTGTTGCAGGCTTATGAGGAAATAAACTGTGGCTTTCTTCAACATTAACTCCTAAGCCGATTGCGATAGCCCTACCCAAACCAATATCTGCGCGGAAGAAGTAGCAAAGTTGCCTGTTAACAATCTCCGATTTTTTCGGACCACTAATTCCTTTCATAACATCTGAATCTGATAAGCCGATGTGACGATTAGCCAATTAGCCGATTAATACATTTATCTCCATGGGCTAATCATCACATCGGCTAATCGATTTCAGTCTGTCTCCTCAAGGATGAAAACGTCCTCTACTTTCTTTTCAAACAGTTTGGCCATTTTGAGAGCAAGCACTGTTGACGGCACATATTTATTGCTCTCGATCGCGTTGATAGTTTGACGGGAAACCTGAATTTTTTCTGCGAGTTCTGCCTGTGTAATGTTCTTAATGGCTCGTTCAACCCGGATTGTGTTTTTCATAAGGTTCAGTTTTCGGTAAAGGATGTGGTTTTATACATAACATAGTGGAAACGGATGATAAAAAGGATCGGAATGGTTAGCATGTTGTACATCATTACATCGATGAATGCAAATCCATGAATGGCCCAGGTGGCGATCAGAAGCAGGATATAGTTAGTTAAAACGGCCCATTGCCAGGACTCAAGGCGCGTTCTGCTGATGAATTCGTCTTCTTTTCTTTCCCTCGCAAAGGCAAGGAACAGTAGGCCAAGAATAATTCCCGTGAGGGCAATTTCGTCGGTGAAATTGATTTTGTCATCAAACATGCCACCTGTTTTTTGGCTGGAAACAACGGTTAGAAAGTTGAATTGAAATTCCCAGAAGCGAACAAGGATGCCGAGCGCCAATGATAGGAGAAATATAGCTGCACCAATGAATTTGTACCTGTAAGGTAAAAGAAGGCTTGATTGCATATGTAAGTGATCTTTTACACAAAGTAAAGGATGCATTACATAATATCAAAAATTTTTTACATATTCTGTATTAATGGCTAGTATCTAAGCAAGGCATCAAGTTTCTCGGTGATAAGCGGAAAGTCATAAAGATCGTTATGACTTCCCCCTGGAACGGTGATAAACGAATCCGTGGCTTTTAAGAAAGGCTTTAGTCGATTCGCATTTCTATAGGGTATTATCCAATCGTCCGTGCCATGAAAAATCGTCACAGTAGCAGTTACATTTTGGAGATACTTCCATGTCGGAAGCTTGTAATGAATCATGCGGTTCACCGGATAAATAGGAAAATAATTGTCAATGATCGAAGGCATATCATAGTAAGGCGTTTCGAGGATAAGGTAGCGGCAATCACGAATACTTGCGAGTTGGGATGCGATGCCTGTTCCCATAGACTTTCCATAAATGATGATACTATCAGGAGAATAGTAAGCTCTCGCCAGTTTATATAAAGTCAACGCCCAGTCATACAATTTTTCTTCACTGAATACCCCGGTACTTTTTCCAAAACCAGGATAATCGATCATCCATACCTCATAATGGTTCCTGGTGAAGTAAGGCGAGAAGTTTGAATACCATGAGATATTCTTTTTATTGCCATGGAAATATAGAACGACACCTTTGGCTGGTGAATCAGGCACAAGAAACTGTACAATGTTGATCGTTGAATTGGCTGAGTAAGGAATGTTGACCTCCTTATGCGGGATGCGAAATCCGTAGGCTTGTGTTTTTTTAATATGTACAGGATGAAAGAGGATATAATCTTGCAGGTAATACAATACAATTCCAAAAACGCAATAAATGATAATTGCAAATCTCAGCCATCGCCACCATTTTTTCATTTCTTTTCTAATTTGAAATCTTGCCACGAAAGCATTCGATTCGTGTGATCGGGCAACATACTTTTTGGGATTAGTATTGCAGGATATCTCTTACGAAATTGTGATACTCCGGAAACGAAGGTAGATTATTGTGACCGCCTCCATGAATACGGATCAGTGTGATTTTTCTTGGATTTATTTTCTGCAAACGCTCGCTGTGTCTGATCGGAATCAGCCAGTCTTTTGTACCATGGATGATATATGCATGGCAATTAATATGGCGTATCCATTTATCGGTTCTTAACTGATATCGCAAAACATATCTTACAGGAAGGATTGGCAAAAACCGTTCTACTACCTTGGTGAAATTGTAATAAGGTGCGTCCAGGATCAGGTACCGTGGTTTGTTATCGGAGGCCAGCTTTGCGGCAAATCCGCTTCCGATACTCCGGCCATAAACGATCATATGATGTTCGGGGTATTGTTGCAGAAGCTCTTTATAAACGAATTGTGTATCCGCAAGCATGTCTTTTTCGGAGCGTTTGCCCGTACTTTTTCCGAATCCCCGGTAATCTATTAGGACAACATCGTAATCATAACGATAAAAATCCCCTGCATACTTGGCCCATCCCTTTATACTGCGTGTATTTCCGTGGAAGTAGAGGATCAGGCCTTTCGGTTGTTCGCGGTAAAAATGCAGACCGTTTATTCTAACTCCTTTTTCCGGTTCAAAAAACAGTTCTTTGAAAGGAGCATCATATTTAAATTGAAAATCCGGTGTTAATTTCTCCGGTTTAAATATGAATTTTTCCTGTAAGAAATAAACTATCACCGTCAAAACAAGAATCCCAAGAATGATATAGAGAATGATTTCGAACAATGGTGTTTGGTTGAATTTTTCGGATTCTCGCCGGATGCCCGGATACTGGATGCTAGATACTGAATACAAGATGCCGGATACAAGATGCTGGATACAAAGAACTGGATGCAAAGAAACTGGATGCAAGATACTGGATGCAAGATACTGATACTGGATGTTGATATACTTCTCACTTAATTGAGCTAAGATCAAGTATAATAGAATATCAGACTGTCGTTAAGGTATCAGAATACAGCATCGGCACTCAAAAATCCAGCATACGCTTACCCTTGATGAATCTCTTTCTTCCATCTTTCAATCCCTCCTTGTAGGTTATAGAGATTTGTAAATCCATATTTTTCCTGCAAACGTTGGATTGCAATCTGGCTACGGATTCCGATTTTACAATAGAAGATAACCGGTTTATCTATTGGAATAAGATCTTTGCGATCCATGATTTCACCTAGTGGGATGAGTTCTCCGCCGATACTATATGAGTCGTGTTCGGCCGGCTCCCGAACATCAATTAATTGAAAGGACTGGTGCGAATCCATCTTTTCCTGTAGAGCAGCTGGAGTTATTTGATTCATGGGTTGCTCTCAGTTTCAAATACACGTTTTAGCTTGAGATTTGTTACTGGTGCAACGATCAGCGGGAATTTCTCTGTTGTAACAGTAGAAGAATCTAAGCCGAAACCCTTTTCCTCTGACAGACTCCATTCTTTCACCGTGAAATAAAGCTTCATAATCACGCGTTCGAAGAAAGGCAATTCATTGTCCTGGCTAAGATATTTCTCCATCACAATGAACTGGAAATCCCCCACCACATTGTTTCGCTCGAGGCTTTCATACCTGCTCGTGATATTTACCTCCTTATTGGCTACGAGGTCGGCCACAACCTTTCTGAATAGAAGATTGATCTTAGGTTCCATCCGGAATCCGAGACGGAATTCCACTCTTATGATATCATTGGGAATGATGTGCTCTACTGTATATTCGGAGGTATAAGGATCATCTAAGGTATCTACATGTACAAACCAATAAATATCTGCCCTCTTGGGCTTTTTATTCAAAATCGAATAGATGATCTTATGTTCGATTTCCTTCGGATTGTTGGCACTGGTAAGGTAAACCAGGTGTGTTGCGTGTTTTGGAACTGTTTTATCGTTGCTCAATTCCTGTATCTGCGGTATATAATGCTCGAGCCGGACGAACTCCACATAGCGGTTTTTTATTCTTCGACTGCGAAACCATATATACATTACGAAAAACATCACGCCGCCTACAAGGAGCGTTATATAACCTCCATGTGTAAATTTCTGGAGAAGTGCAATAAGATAACCGGTCTCTATGATGAAGTATCCGAACAGGAAAACGTAAATAAACGCCGGATTTACGCGTCGGCCAACAAGGTAATTGGAAAATAAGATAGTGGTCATGAGCATCGTCACTATAATAGCCAGTCCATATGCCGCTTCCATACGTGATGATTCTCTGAAATACAAAACAACGCCCACACAGCCAAGGAACATTATTACATTAATGCCCGGAATAAATAATTGACCCCTTTCTTCGGAGGGGTACCTGATCTTCAACTTCGGCCACAAGTTTAGCCGCATTGCTTCACTGATCAATGTAAATGACCCCGAAATCATTGCCTGGCTGGCGATGATTGCCGCACTGGTAGCGATCACCACACCCGGAATGATGAAC
>DAINQQ010000094.1:0-20913 GCA_036742645.1 Flavitalea sp. | reverse complement strand
CCTTGCTTAATTGAGAAATTGTACCTGGTAAGGTGCATCCTACAATTCGGTTCTCTTTATTAGCAGAATGCTTTTCAGAAAGGTAGATTGTATCTCCTTCATCCACTCTTAACTTTGCCTTTTTGGCTCCCTTTCGTGGAAGAAAAGTGCGAATTTTAGGTCCTGCCAGATCCATATACACTTTGCATCGTAAACCTGTACCGACACTGGCCATTTTAACATGCTCAATCATCTTTAACCAGGTGCTCGCATCATCATGCGAGCAATTGATCCTTGCAATGCTCATTCCTGATTCCAACAAATCTTTTACGGCTCCATAATCATCTGCATAAGAATTATCAAACGTTACCATAATAGAAGGTATACCGCTCTTATCTGCCAGACCAAATAAAGCTACATTCGCCTTAATTCACAGTTTAGTTCATCGGCGTTACCAAATGACCTTGGAAGATCTTCCGAAATGGATCCTTCTTTATAGTTCCAATATGCTGGAGGAATTTGGATCTGCGTGTTTAGCAAAGTTCTTTTTAAGGATGTGTGTTGGTATTGTATAAACACAATACAGGTACCGTCTTTGCGAATAAATCATTCATCGGTGAGACGCTTCAAAGGGAGTTCCATAGCTAACTTTTTACTCGATGATTTACTCGATAAAAATCACTGTTAAGAAATGTTAGCTCTTATAAAGTTAGCGAGCCGAAATTGAAAGTGTCTGTAATACTATATTGAAAAACAGACGTGTCGGTGTAAAGTGGAGTAAAATTAAATAAGGATCACCTTCCTATAATCCTTATTCCAGACGTCTCGAGCGGACTTGAAAAAACGTCGTAAATCATTAGTGATCAACAATTTTTTAGAGGATTCAGCGTACGTTGGGAGACATTCACTTTTGATTCTGACAGTAATATTTTTGTTTACCTTTCCCATCATGATCGGTCATTATAAGCCTGCTCATTAAATAACTGAATAATATGCCAAGAATTTATCCGGTTAGGCGACAGGAAGTTACTTCTGAGGTAGAGCATGCGTTTGAAGAACATATTCAAAAATATAATGGACGCATCACGAATATGAAAGCCACTCTTGCGCGCTCGCTTCCGGCGTTTGAAGTGTACATGCAGTGGTATGTGCTTTATGAAGAAGTAAAAAAATTACTTGGAAACAGGATGGCGCCCTTGTTTGCATTTTCAATTTCCCAGGCTTCTGATTGCCCGCTTTGTTCAACCTTTTTCAGAAAGATCATTATTGATAATGGCGAACACCCAGAAAATTTGCAACTGAGCGAACGAGAACAAGAAATACTTTCATTTGGCGCACAGGTATCCAGCTGCAGGGGCGTTATCAGGAATGATGTTTATGATAGCGTAAAGAAATATTTCAACGATAGAGACTTAGTAACACTTATTGCATTTGCGGGCCAGATGATCGCCACAAATATTTTTAGCAACGTCATTGAAACAGAGATCGATGACTACCTGAGTGATTATTTGAAACCAAATACAACTGTTTAATTTTATGACTGATTCCCTGAAAGAAAAAGTTGCATTCATTACCGGAGCTGCGCATGGCCAGGGCAGAGCCGTGTGCCTCGCACTGGCTGCACAAGGAGTACATATCATTGCGTTTGATATTGGGCACACCCTCAGCTATCCCGGGTATGCACTTGGTTCAAAAAACGAATTGGATACGTTGAAAGAGGAATGTGAGGCATTAAACGTGCAGTGCATGACATTCGTGGGCGATGTGCGGGTTTTCGATGATGTATCACGTGCGGTTGACTCGGCAATCGAACGATTTGGCAAAATTGATATTCTTTTCAATAATGCCGGAATTTGTGCCTATGGTCTTGCTCAGGAGATCACTGAAGAAGAGTGGGATATGATGCTGGACATAAATCTGAAAGGCTCGTGGCTGGTGGCAAAGAAAATAATTCCGGTGATGATCAATCAACGTTCTGGGGTGATCATTAATAATTCTTCTATTGCGGGACTGAGAGGTATGAATCGCTTGAGTCATTACGCGGCGTCGAAATGGGGCTTGACGGGATTGACGAAATCGTGGGCTATAGAATTGGCTCCCCACAACATCAGGGTTGTGTCCATTCATCCCACCGGCGTAAACACACCGATGAATGATGGCCTGGCTTTATTAGAAGGCCTCACTCCAAAGGAAATTGCCGAACGTAGTGCCGGGAATTTAATCAATGTGCCGTGGGTGGAACCTGAAGACGTTGCAGAAGCCATAGTGTTTCTCGCTTCAGATAAATCGAGATTTATCACAGGTTCACAATTTGTACTGGATGCAGGTCTTTTAACCAAATGAATATCGTAACAAACCCGGCCATATTTGATTGGACATCCATTTTAATTTAACCGGCACCAGGCTGTCCCGTTGCAGAATGAGTTTTGGTATACTCTAAAAAATCAGATATTTATTGTCTAATAGATTACTGGGGATTTTTTATTTTGAAAGATAGAAGTAGCTCAGGCTCATTGGTCGTAATAAAATTGAAATTGTTGTCCAGCAGCCATTGCATGTCTTCCCGTGTATTCACTGTCCAGGCATTAAGTATAATTCCATTTTCTTTGGCCATGGAAATCCAATCGGGGAATTTTTTGAAAACAGAAAGATGGTAGTCGACGCCGTCGATTCGATCCTCCTTTAATTGCCTGGGCGAGCGATCACCGTTGAGGTATTGAACAGTTGCCCTGGAATTCACGGCCTTGATTGTTTTTAGAATGTCATAATCAAAGCTGATATAAACCACCATGTTTTCAGCTTTTAAATCTTCTACCAGCCTGACCGCTTTTTCAGCAATCAACTTGCCTCTTTCCTTACTGATCTCTGAAGGCTTTATTTCAACTACAAGTCTTGTATGATTATTGTCTTTCAGTCCCGCCAGTAGATATTGACGGAGTGTGGGCAGTGTTTCACCATTTGATAACGATACTTTGGAAAGTTGCTGATAGCTGGTTTTTTCGATCTCAAGTTTTTCGTAATGCGGATCATGGTTGATCAGTAGAGTATCATCCGCCGACATTCTGACATCGAACTCCGAGCCGGTACATTGAAGGCGAATCGCTTCCCGGAGAGCTGCAATAGAGTTCTCGGGAAAATTGTTCTTTTTGAAAGCACCGCGATGAGCAATCACCGGGTTCGGAGCAAATTGGATCTTTAACAAATTTTGGGTTGACGTACAAGCGATGAAAAAAATCAAAATCAAGTATAAACGGATACGTTTCATAAAAATTAAAAATAAAGATTCTCTATAACTAGATATACTGTTCCGGTATGTTTACGTCGTCCTCCTCAAAGAAGAACAGTATTTCGTCAAATAAACACGAATTGAAAGTGCTTTAGCTCTAGTCTTATCGAGAAACTTATTTAACAGATGCCCGTTCTATCTTTCCAACGAGAAATATATACGAACATGCTCCGGCTATTCCCAATGCGCCGATAAATACAAGAGCGGGTTTAAAATTTCCACCGCTTGCCAGATATCCGATCACAATGGGAACAACTATGGAAGCCAGGTTACCCATGAAATTGAATACGCCACCTGTAAGTCCAATCAAATGCTTAGGAGATAATATAGAAACAAAGACCCAGGAAATTAAAGCCATTCCTGCACCAAAAAAAGCAAAAGACATGAAGAAAATTACCAGGGCGGTTTCATTTGTGTAATTCGCGCCAACGATAGATCCGGATAAAAGAAGACCGACAATTATAGGTGTTTTACGGGCCATGCTAACTGACCTTCCCTTCCTGACTAAATAATCCGACAGAAATCCGGATAAAAATAAGCCGGCACAAGCGGATAAAAATGGGATCGAAGCAAGAAATCCGCTTTTCAAAAAGTTTAATCCCCGGTATTGAACCAGGTATATCGGAAACCAGGTAAGAAAAAACCAAAGGGTCGCATTGACACAAAATTGCGCGATATAAATTCCCCATAATGTCCGATTGCTAAATATTTGTTTCCAATCCTGACGTCGCCAGGTAGATTTTTTTTCAGCTTCATGTTTTTTTCCGCTCAACACACCTCCGCCTTTTTCGATATAGTCAAGTTCAGCCGTATTTACCTTTGAATGATCCAGTGGGTCGCGATAAAAAATATACCATATCAACCCCCATCCCAGGCCTATCAGTCCTGTTATAATAAATAACCCTCTCCATCCGGCATAATGCTGAAGTGCTACCAATGCGGGTGTCAGAAAAGCAAGCCCTATAAACTGTCCCGAAACATACATCGCAATCGATGACGCCCTTTCATGATCCGGAAACCAACTGGTTACAATACGATTGTTCATGGGATAAGAAGGTGCTTCGAAGGCTCCTGTTGCAAGGCGAAAAGCAAACAGGCTGGCAAACCCTTTTGCAAACCCTTGCGCTACCGTCGCCAATGACCATGTAACTAAGCAAAAGGCATATAAAATGCGTGACCCGAAGCGATCAGCTATCATTCCGCCAGGAATTTGGAGTGCAGCGTACGTCCAGCCAAAAGCAGAAAAAATTAAACCCAGCTGAACGGATGATAACGTAAGCTCTTTACCCAAGCCTGTAGCAGCAACAGAAAGATTGCTTCGATCAAGATAATTGATCACTACATTCACAAATACGAGTGCCAGCATCCTGTAACGTATGCGCGTTTTTTTCCGGGTATTAATTTCTTGTTCCATGCGTTGAATTAAGTGATCGTAGCCATTTTCCCTGTATTATTCGCATTGTGTTGTCAGCAGTAATTATCGATTTATCTGGCTGTCCATCCACCATCGACCGTGAGCATCGATCCGACCATATAACTGGCGGCATCACTGGCAAGGAAAATTGCCGCTCCCTGGATTTCCTGCAACTTCGCCCAACGACCTAACGCAGTAGCACCGACAACAAATTTCTTTCCTTCCTCAGTCTCTGCAATAGGCAGATTCATTTCTGTCAGGAAGGGTCCCGGACAAAGTGCATTGACGTTTATATTAAAAGGAGCTAGTTCCAAAGCTAGTGCGCGGGTCATCTGAACAATGGCCCCTTTACTCGATGCGTACGGCGTGCGGTTTGCCAGGCCGACCAATCCGAGCGTGCTCGCCAGATTGATGATTTTGCCACCTCCATTTTTTTTCATAAAGGGAGTTACAGCTCTTGAGGCAAGCCATGTTCCATGTACATTGACTTGCATCACCCTGGCAAAGTCATCCGGTGTAACTTCATCAATTGCGCCACGGATGTTTATGCCCGCGCTATTGATAAGAATATCGATTTGACCAAAAGCATCTATAGCTGCCTTTGCCATTGCTTCTGTTTGTTGTAACACGGCAATGTCTGCGCTGAAGGAAATAGCTTCTGTTTTATAGTCAATGCTAAGCTCTTTTGCAGCCTGCCGTCCTTCCTCTGCATTGCGATTTACTAACATAACTCTGGCCCCGGCAGAAGCCAACCCGGCAGCCATGGCAAGACCTAAACCCTTTGAACCTCCAGTAATGATGGCGGCTTTTCCACTCAGGTCAAATTGTTTAATTCCGGGAAGTATTTCTCTGCGCATTTGTTGTGATAAGTCTAATATGTTTAAGTTCGAATGGTCGACGGTCAACCGTTCATTCCTAGTCTAACCTTACTATAGCGAAGGCTTTCGAGTACATTTTCTTCCTCGACTGCAAGCCGCTCTTCCTGGCTTAAGTGCGAAACACCTGGAAGATGAGGTTCATATTTGTTTTGTTTTACCATGCGAAGTGTACGTGCAAGTTCACGCCCTGATACGCCCTCAAATGAAGCCCAATAATCATTTCTCAGACAAGGTATTTTTAACGGATCACGGGTAATCATTTCCAGGTTGAAATGAATAAGTGGATTGTGTTGTCTGCAAAGGGCAACAATCTTTGGTAAGTCGAGAAACCCTTTACCCAAAGGCACTTCAGACATCAGAAAACCATCTGTGTATTCTTCGAGTCCGATATCCTTTACGTGTGTGCTAAAAGTAAACGGTATCAGCGTTTCAATAACATTCATGGGATCTTCCATCAATGAAATGCTGTTACCAAAATCCAGCGTTACACCTATCCATTCCGTATTGAGTTGTCGTAAAGCATTTGCCAGTTCGTCCGCTCTCCAATCTTTATGATTTTCCACAGCTAACTTCACCTTATGTTTTCGAAGAACAGGTTCTGCTAATTCTAAGGATGCGAATGCTTTTTTTTTGAATTCCTGCACTTCCAGGCCCGAGTGGAAGACTTCATACCGACGTCCTGCGGATGTAACTGTCCGTAAGATCATTGCCCCTGCTTCTTTAGCGCGTACCACTTCCTGCTCAAAGAGTGGAACATCTGCAGCTTTGCCCGGCACTTCAATAGATCCTTCAAGATAAAGACCTAGCTTCTCCCGTTTGTCGCGGACTTTTTTTGCAAAGTCTTCCGTCCACCCCTTTACCGTAACCTGAACACCACCTCCGCCAACCTGGTGGCAATGTACAATGAGGTCGATTGCATTGTTAAAGCCAGGATACTTTTGACTTTGGACTTTTGCATTCCATCGACTTTGATAGGAGTGAACAACAATGCCCATCGGAATTTCTTTGAAGAAGCCTGGTAGATTGATGAAAGGCAACGTCATAGCTCCTATGCCGTGGGAAGTGGTTGCTAAAAACGCTCTTCTGTTCATCTGGCTAAAATTTGATCACGCATATTTTTGAATCGCTTACTTATCATCGTTAGCGTTTGATTCCGCCATGTGTTTGTTAAGTTCTGGTGCTGTCCATGGTACAATCCTGCCCTGCGAGTTAACTCTTGTTGTACTTACTAAACGTGTACTAACAGCGCCGGCCGAATTCCCCCATTCGTTTCGAATATAAGTCAAAATAGAGGAAACGGCACCATCAGCAAGGGGCGAATGTGCAGGCATAACAGGAAGAATATCGGGCGTATCATAAACCTTTCCATTTACTTCTACCGGGCCTTCCATACCATGGAGCACAATCAGCGCTAAACGTTTTTTGTCGCCCAATACCCAATCCGATCCAATAAGCGAAGGAGCAAACCGGTTTAACCCGTTGCCGTCTGTTCCATGGCATCCGGCGCAGGTGGTGAGATACAGTTGTCGTCCTAAAACAAATTGCTTACGCTCACGGTCACTTAATGGATTCGGTGTTTGTACACTGGCGGTATCAGCTACATGTCCTGGCCATTCGAACAGGGCCATCAGGTCATGAAGCCGTGATGAATCATGGCTAATATCTTTGTGGGCTAAAATTGTCGGTACTGATCGGAGTCGGATCGCTTTTGTTGCGGCATTCTTTGCCTGGATCGAAATTCCTGTAAGTACAGCTTTCTCCTTCCAACCAAAATCCTCACTCTCATATAACATTGACAGAAGAGCAGTGAGCTCTCCTGAATTTCTTTTCCGGATAATACAAGTTGTAAGCATTTCCAGGAAAATTTCCTTTGCTGGTTCCTGTCTTTGCCAGGAAGAAGATTTCCACAAAGTTTGTAAAAAAGTAAACTCATGATCCTGGAGACTGCTCAACACTGCATCACGAAGCAATGCGGATGTATCGTAGCGTTCTGCTATTCCCGCCAATAGTTGATTCGAAATTTTTTTATCAAGTATATTCGCTGTAAGTGCAATCTGAAGGATTTGTTTAATAGATGCGTTCTTCCAAATTCTAATAAGTTCTTTTTCAAGTTTTATACGAACACCTTTATTTTCTTTGGCTAATGGTTCAAGTAGTCGTAGCGCGGTGGCAGCGACAAGTGGATTTGGATCCTGCAATAATTGAAAAAGAGTTTCTGGCACAAGTAATCTTAATCCTTCCATCGTCCATAACGCATGCAGCCGGGCGTATTGATTATTTCCCCTCAGTGCTAATGATGTTAGCAGCTTGCTGATACTTTTATCGCCCCGCTCCACCAGCAACCGCTGCGCCATATCCCTGTGCCATCCATTTGGATGAGACAAGGACTTTATTAATTCTTCGCTTGATGCAACGGAAAGTTTCTTCGGCTGTGAGGGTGTCCAATTTGTCGGAACAATCTTCCAAATGCGTCCCCGGTTTATTGGCTGCACAAGTTTACGTTTAAGGGTTTGATCCCGCAGATAAGGAGTGATATAAGAGCCGTGTTGTACAAGACCTCTATACATATCGGCCATATAAAGAGCGCCATCAGGCCCAGTCGCCAGATGAACAGGTCGGAATCGTTCGTCGCTGGAGGCAAGAAATTCTTTTCCTGGAGTTGGGTCATGAGCCGCCAGTTGAAGTCCATTGTTCTCAACAACGTTTCGCTTGACTAAATTTCCAGATGGCTCGCAAACAAAAACATTCCCGTAATATTCTTTTGGCAAAGCAGTTCCTCTATAAAAAAGCGGAGAGCATGCTGCTGTAAATTCCAGCAAATGACCCTCTTTATCCAACGTCCCAGGTATGTAGCCCCGGTTTACTGCCAGGTTAGATCTGATAGGATAAATTCTTCTGTCGTTGGTGAGACCGTGGTCTATACCTGTGGTGGAGCTATGGTTTTTATTTCGGGAAAGATAGTTTGGGGGGACCAGGTCGGCATGAAGTTGCGACCAATTGTAATTGTAATAAAGGCGGCCTTCATCGTCGTGGCAAATACCCCATTGTCCACGAAACTCCGTGCTATCACGTTGCCATTTTCCGTCCGTGAGATGATAGCGAAACCGGGATTTGGCATTGTAATACCAGTTGTCTATGTTACGCCAGAGTCCATTGCCGGAATGTTCAGGACTTTTACCACCTGCGTACGCAGAATCCAGTAATGTTTTTGTGTCTGCCTGAAGATCGCCATTCAAGTCCTGTGTGAGCCATAAAGATTCGTTTTCCGCAACGAGTGCTCCGCCTGGAACCAACGCAATAGCTCTTGGCATGATCAGGCTATCAATATAGACTTTACTGCTATCCATCCGGCCGTCACCATCAGTGTCTTCCAACACGGAAATACGACCAACTGGTTTGTCTTCACCTTTACCATCAATATTGGGCATAAATCCTCGCATCTCTACAACCCAGAGCCTTCCGTCAGCATCAAACGTAATGACCACCGGATCCTGGACCATCGGTTCTGAGGCGACAAGCTGGATATTTAACCCAGGCGAGAGAACAAACGATGACAATTCCTCGAGGGGAGTTCGCTCAGGGGAAGGTCCCTGATGAGTTGCCGGGTTGTTGGTACAGCTTACATATAGAAAGTGCATGATAAAACAACCGACGATAAAAAAACTCTTTGGCCTGGGAGAATGGCTCGATAGACCGATGGATATATTATTTTTTCTCAAAAAAAACCTTTACACATTGTTTGGATCCGGATGCAGTCCGGGGGTCCCGGTCAGAACGCATAAGAAACGGCCTTGCTTCAACACTCCAGATATCTTTTGAAGGTACAACCAGAAAACGACCAATGCGCTTATGGATAAGCGTGGAAATAACTTCTGTGGCGCTTTGTACCGGTTCATTGCTTACACAGAATATAACATTATAGCCACTTTTGATTGGTGTATCTTCCCGCAAGCACGATTGAATAATAATCGTCGGCTATCCTGGGCACTACCACTTCTACGATAAAACATTTATTTTTCAGCACCTTCATTGCAACAGGATTCGGACGAAAGGCAACTTCTTTGGCAAATTCTGCAAGCCGGTTTTCCATACTCATAGCTGTTCATCTGCATGAATTATCAATTTAAAGAAAAGAATTTATATATCGTCGTCCAAAAAAGAAGAGTCGATAACCGGGACGGTACGAAACTGGTAGTTAGTATACACAAACCTTTGCATAAATAATCTTGACTATTTGATATTGAACGCGCGGCAAATCACTTTAAGTTGTGCACGCATCTGAAATCAAATATTGCTTTGTAAATTTAACAACCAGCCTGGTTGGCAGTAAAAAAATCATGGAATGAATTCAATTGTTCAAATCTCTCTTGATCTTACCAATATTGATGAAGCGTTGGAAACTGCTGCCCTTGCCATGCGGGCAGGTGTTGACTGGTTGGAAGCCGGCACACCTCTTATTCTCGCAGAAGGATTGCACGGGGTAAGAAAATTGCGTGAAGCATTTCCGGGTATTCCGATTGTTGCGGATCTGAAAACGATGGATGGCGGTTATCTTGAAGCAGAGATGATGGCCAAAGCAGGGGCCACACATGTGGTGGTGATGGCACGAGCACACGAAGAAACCATTAAATGCGTAGTGAATGCCGGCAAAGATTTCGGAGTGAAAGTAATGGGCGACAACCTTGGTTGCACTGATATGGTGGACGCCGCCAGGTGGTTGGAAGATCTGGGCTGTGATTTTGTCATTCATCATATTGGTTACGATGAACGTCGCGGTATCGCTGCAAGAGGCGAACGTATGCCCAGCCCGCTGGATAAGCTCAGGGAAGTTGTGAACGCCGTAAAAATTCCTGTACAGGCGGTTGGTGGACTCACATTGGAACAGGCCATTCGCTGCCCCGAATATGGAGCTCCGCTGGTGGTATTGGGTGCGCCATTAACCATCGATGCAGATAATTTCAAGACCGCAGGTGGAGACCTCGAAAGTTCACTTCGCCTGATCTGTGAAAAAATACATTCATATAATAAATAAGAGTATGAAATCTGCTGCTGTTGTTAATTACGCTCCTGAAAAAGGGTCGGTGGAAATCCGGGAAATTGAAAGACCTGAAATTGGTGATGAAGATGTACTGTTGCAGGTGGAAAATGTGGGCGTATGCGGCAGCGATCTGCATCAATGGACTGCTGATCATAGTTGGCCGGTGAATTATCCAGTAGTGCTGGGCCATGAATTTGGGGGTGTCATTACCAGGGTAGGAAGCAGGGTGAATAAATGGAAAGAAGGTGATCGTGTGGTCAGCGAAACTGCTGCAATTATCGACTTAAACAATCCGATGTCAAGAATAGGTTTATATAATTTAGATCCTACGCGGAAAGGATTTGGATATGGTGTGAATGGCGCAATGACCAAATATGTAAAAGTTCCGGCACGTTGTCTACACAAAATTCCTGATCAACTTCCGTTTGAACAGGCATGCCTAACCGAACCCTGCTGCGTGGCCTATAGCGCCGTTGTAGAAAATACGCGCATTAAACCTGGCGATCGAGTAATTGTGTTGGGACCAGGCACCATCGGAATATTATCTGCCGCTATGGCCAGGTTGTGCGGGGCTGAAGTGGCAGTGGTAGGACTCGATGCAGATACGCATCGTTTGAATATTGCCGAACAATACGGATGCATTGGAGTTGTTGGCGACCCCACTCCATGGGCAATAGAACGGGATGGGCTAGGCGCAGATGTGGTGATCGATGCCGCAGGCGTAAGCATGACACTCGGTATCGCTATGAAACTGGTAAGGCCAAATGGAAAGATTACCAAAGTTGGATGGGGTCCGCAACCACTGGGTATCTCGTTGGATCCTATTGTGCAAAAAAATGTCACGCTGCAGGGAAGCTTCAGTCATAACTGGCCAATGTGGGAGCGTGTTTTGGCATTATTAACAAACAAACAATTGGACGTGCGCCCGATAATCGGGGGCGTATGGCCGGTAACTCAGTGGCATACGGCGTTTGAAAAAATGCACAAAGGTGAAGTTGTAAAAAGTGTTCTAAAGCCAGAATAATCAAGATGCGATTAAAGGATAAGGTTGTGATCGTAACAGGAAGCACCACCGGCATAGGTAAAGCCATTGCCATTCGTTGTGTGGCGGAAGGTGCTAAAGTAGTTGTGAATGGCCTTGAGCAGATGGCGGCCGAGGAAGTAGTGCATGCATTGGGAAAGGGCAATGCCGTACTGCACATCGAAGATATTAGTGAAGAGGGGGCTGCGAATCGGTTAGTGAATGTGGCGTTACAGGCTTTCGGAAAACTGGATTCGATTGTAAATAATGCAGCGATGATTGTATCGTCCGATATCCACACGACGGACCTTTCATTTCTTCGAAAGGTGATCGAAGTAAATACCGTTGCTCCATTTGCATTGATACAGGCTGCATTACCGCATCTCGGTAAAACACGCGGTTGTGTATTAAATATAGGGTCAGTTAATGCATACTCCGGCGAGCCCAACTTATTACCTTATAGTATATCAAAGGGAGCAATGACGACGATGACACGTAATCTGGGAGATACATTGTTCCGCGAAGAAGGTGTGCGTGTTAACCAGATCAATCCTGGCTGGGTACTTACGGAAAAAGAAATGATACGCAAACGCGAACATGGTTTAGCCAACGACTGGTATAAAGATCTGCCCAGGGTTTACGCACCTTCTGGACGTATTTTATGGCCTGAGGAAATTGCAGCAGCAGCAATATTTTGGCTCGCCGATGAATGCGGCCCGGTCAGCGGGCAGGTCGTAGACCTCGAACAGTACCCTTTCGTTGGCCGTAATCCGCCGAAGGACACAAACAATCAATAACACTTATCAATTTGTGACATGCCGAAACTGGCCGCTTTTCCGAAAGCATTTATGCAGTCACTCTGCAGGGACGGAACAATGCGAGTATCCGAATGGATAGAATTGGCCGCAAAATTAGATATAGATGGACTGGAATGGTACGCAGGATTTATTGAAATGGAGGATGAGAATAACTGGTTACCGTTTCGCAAAGAAGTGGAAGCGCATAATAAAGTGATTCCAATGATGTGTTGCTCGCCAGATTTTACGCACCCTGATCCAGTCTTCCGTGCAAAGGAAATCGAAAAACAAAAACACTGGATTCAGATGACTTATGTATTGGGAGGCTCCTATTGCCGGGTACTGTCGGGCCAGCGCAGACCCGTCCTGTCAGAGGAAGAAGGCGTGAACCTGGCAGCGGCATGTATTGAAGCCTGCCTCCCTTACGCACAGGAACGAAATATTATTTTGATTCTTGAAAACCATTACAAGGATGACTTCTGGGAGTATCCGGAATTCGCGCAGAAGATGGATGTCTTCTGCAAGCTGGTGAACAAGATCGACCATCCTAATTTCGGTGTTAACTATGATCCCAGTAACACATTTCTTGCGGGCGAGGATCCGCTGGAATTATTATACCGCATTTCGGACCGTGTGGTGACCATGCATGCAAGCGACCGTTATTTGAAAGAAGGAACTATTGAAGAACTACGCAACGAAGATGCTGGTACTGTCGGCTATGCAAAGCGTTTAAGTCATGGTGAGATAGGAAAAGGCATGAATGATTATGATGCTATTTTTGCCGAACTGAAACGCGTTGGGTTTAATGGATGGATAAGTATTGAAGACGGTGTTGACGGTATGGATCAGTTGGAAAGAAGCGTGTCATTTTTGAAAAAGAAAATAGCATATTATTGGTTTGATGCCTGATGAATTGTGACAGCTTTAAAAGCTGTGTTTTAAACGCTACTATGTGTATTTTTTTTATTAGCTCTTGCCGTTTGGATGTTCAGTGAACCCGTTGGTCAATCAAGTGGAAAATTGCAAATCACAGAAAGAATCTTAGCTGTTATAAGCTAAAGGGCTTTAGAATTATCGAGGCTGTACACAATCTTGAAAGACAGCCTCGGTAGAGCAAAGTGGAACAAGAACAAAAAAGGATCACATCTCTGTAATCCTTTTCCCAGAGGTCCCGAGCGGATTCGAACCGCTGTAGGAGCTTTTGCAGAGCTCAGCCTAGCCACTCGGCCACAGGACCCTATATTTTGGATAATCTTTACCGGGGTGCAACACACTATAAAAGTGGAACATGCAATCACAAGAGCTTTTTTGCGGCGTGGCAAAAGTAGGATATTTTTATGAAGAAATTTCGAACGAACCATTACAAATTACACAGCGCCAGGAATGCAACCTATTGCCGAATCTGAATTGATTATCAATACCCGCGGAGCTATCTATCATCTCGACCTACGACCCGAAGAATTGGCTGATTCTATCATCACCGTGGGTGATCCCGATAGGGTCAAACAAGTAAGCAAATATTTCGATTCCATTGAATTTAGGGGGCAACACCGGGAATTTATCACGCATACCGGGTTTGTTGGCAAAAAGCGGTTAACCGTGATATCGACAGGTATCGGGCCCGACAATATTGATATTGTTTTAAACGAGCTGGATGCCCTGGCAAATATTGATCTTGATACTCGTACAATTAAACCCCGCCTGGCTATTTTGGATATTGTTCGAATAGGAACTTCAGGATCTTTGCAATATGATATCCCCGTGGACAGCCATCTCGTATCAACACATGGCCTTGGAATCGATAATCTCCTGAATTTTTATCGTAGTCCGTGCAATGACGCGGATAATCAATTGCTTCATTCTTTCATCACGCATACACAACTACATACCAGTATTTCGTACCCTTATATCAATAGTTGCGGCGCGTCGCTGATCAAACACTTCGTGCATGACTTTCACCATGGGGTTACCGTTACCTGTCCTGGATTTTACGGACCGCAGGGAAGGATTCTAAGACTAGGCTTAAACAATCCCAACCTTCTTGATCGCCTGGCTGATTTCAGATTCGGGCAACACAGGATAACAAATTTTGAAATGGAAACCGCCGCAATCTACGGCCTCGGGAAAATGCTGGGACATCATTGCCTGTCACTTAGCGCAATTGTTGCAAACAGGGTCCACAAAAATTTCTCGAAAGATCCAAACGCTGCCATTGAAAAGCTGATAGAAAGAACGCTCGGGATCCTGAGTGCGATCGATTAACAACACGCTAACATAAAACCGCCTTACTTTATTAGAATTCTTACAATATGGTAATTCAATTCAACAAGTACCAGGGAACAGGAAACGATTTTATCATTCTTGATAATCGTAACGAACAATATAACGACTTTACAAATAAGCAGGTTAATTTCTTATGTGACCGACGGTTTGGTATTGGTGCCGACGGATTGATGCTCCTGAATGCGCGTGAGAGCTATGATTTTGAAATGGTGTATTATAATTCTGACGGAAGAGAAGGCACGATGTGTGGGAATGGCGGACGCTGCATGATAAAATTTGCGTATGATCTCGGGATTCGCAGAAGCATGTATCATTTTTCAGCTGCGGATGGCGATCATGAAGCCGAGATTGATCCGGATGGAATCGTGAGCCTGAAAATGAAAAATGTAGATGACATCAAAGTAAGTCATGGCGATTTCATCCTCGACACAGGATCCCCTCACTATGTAAAAATGATCTCCAACGTGATGGAATACGATGTATTTAAGAAGGGTAGAGAGATTCGCTATAATGCAACGTTTGCGGAGAACGGAATCAACGTAAACTATGTTGAACAAAAAAGCGATGATGAAATCATTGTAAGAACCTATGAAAGAGGCGTTGAAAACGAAACGTATTCGTGTGGCACCGGTGTAACCGCTGCGGCTTTAGTTTGCTACCATAACGAAAACGGCTTCAACGATGTAACCGTTCAGACGAAGGGTGGCAGCTTATCTGTAGAATATGATCGTATCGACGAAAATCACTATGAAAATATCTGGCTATGCGGACCAGCAGAGCGCGTCTTTACAGGGACAATCGAAATCTGATGAGCCAACCTGCCTGCCGGCAGGTGCGATGATTACTCAATTAGCCAATGGGAAAACACTCATTTCGACCATAACTGCCAATTGGCTTCGGCTAATTATCATATCATCACATCAACGCTCTAGCCCCTTCCCATTTGACGCAAAAATGCGACGTGTGACGCGACGGCATATCTTACCCTTGAATATTCAATGTAGACGATGCCATACTCCTGGCATGCCTGGCGGATAATCTTGCTGATTGCGGGATAGTGTATATGAGAGATCTTGGGAAATAAATGGTGTTCAATCTGAAAGTTCAGCCCGCCAACCAACCATGACACAAGTTTATTATTCGTCGCAAAATTGGCGGTTGTCTTGATTTGGTGAATCGCCCATTCATCATCCATTTTATTCGTTTCAACGTTGGCAACAGGAAAAGCTGTGTGTTCAACCGTATGTGCCAGTTGAAAGACCAGGCTCAGAACCAGGCCAGCTACTACTGTAAAGATCAGGAAACTGATTAGCCAGGACGTAAATCCAACCATATAAATCGGTAATCCAACGAACAGGAACAAGTGAAACAACTTGAAAGCCCAAAATTCAATATGGTCGCGAACTGACATTTTCTTTAAAGGCATGCTTCCGACCTTCGCTTTGAAATATTTTTGATAATCCAGAACGAAAATCCAAAACAGATATAAGAGGGAATAAAGCCCCCAAAAATAAATATGCTGGTATTTATGTAGCCTGTACTTTTTTTGAGTGGAACTCATGCGCATCCAGGGCTGAATGTCAATGTCATCATCTACGCCATCAACGTTTGTGTATGCGTGATGAATCACATTATGCTTAACATTCCACATAAAGCTGTTTCCGCCCAAAATATTGAGCGATAAGGCAGCAAGTGTATTTACCCACTTGTATTTGCTGAAACTACCGTGGGCTCCGTCATGCATTACGTTAAATCCTATCGCGGCAACTACACCCCCCAATATCACGCTTTCGAGTATTGCCCAGAAGGCAGATGGGGTAAAAAATACCAGGTGTACATATATAAAAATGAAACTAGCCATTAAAACTACCGCCTTTATAAAGAGGCTGTAATTACCAGTTGTAGATGTTCCTACTTCTTCAAAATAATCACTGATTCTTCTTTTAAGCTCAGAATGAAAGGAATGGGGGACATTGGAAAATTTGGGAACTGACATCGAAAACTATTTAATGAAATTAAAATCGCTGCAAATGTAGCCTATTATGGCTGATCTGTCATGTTAAAGATGAATTAGTATACCATATCAACGTTCGTTCGGTGATTATGTTTCAATTTGTACCAGGGCATCCAAATATTTTATTCCGATTTGTTTCTCACTGGTAAAACCTTCTCCGAACTTCACACCTATTTTTTTTCCCAACATGCGGGCACGAGCGATAACGCTGTCCAGGAAGTCCGGTGAAGATATATATGTCTGCAGGCCTTCGGGGGAATTAGCGGAGTTATAAAACTGTGTACCGTATGCCTCAATTGCTTTCATGCGCTGCTCAAAAACATCACTTATATCAATGATAAATTGTGGCTCGTGATACCAATCCTGCAGATAATGTAACACATACTTAGGACGCCAGCGCTCCTGTGGCTTTCCGGTTTTGCCTTTGGTCTCAACTTTGGTCAGCCCCGATAAAAAACAGGCGTCTTCAATAAGATGGCCGGCCCTGCCATGGTCGGGATGACGATCGTGAAGGGCATTCCCAAGGACGATTTCAGGCCTGTAAGTTCTGATCGCCTGGATGAGCTCCAACTGATGCGTTTCGTCGTTTATAAAAAAACCATCCCTCATTTTGAGATTTTCACGCACTGATACCTTCAGGATTTTTGCTGCCATCGCCGATTCGGAATAACGGGTTTCAACATCTCCTCTTGTTCCCAATTCACCTTGTGTAAGGTCGAGAATCCCTACAGTTTTGCCGTTGTTGATCTCATTTAGAATAGTGCCGGAACAACCTAGTTCAACATCATCGGGATGAACGCCTATTGCCAGGATATCAAGCTTCATATAATTAGTTGAGGTTGCAAATGTAATCAGTATGTTCCAACCCTTTTATTCCAAGATGTTAAGGAAAGTTGATGTTTTGGCTCTTTGAACACAGTAAAGTAATTTCGCCAAACTTTTTTGTGCGTTGTGTGTCACTGGTTTTTAAGCATACTGGTGTTAACTTAATCCTGAGTCTTGAGACCTGAAACCTTGAATTTCACTTTTCACCTCTCATGATTGACAGAATAAAATTTCTTTAAAGCATCATTCATCATTTAAATTCTTTTATGGCTTACGATGTAATTGTTTTAGGTAGCGGCCCTGGCGGATATGTAGCCGCCATCAGAGCTTCGCAGTTGGGTTTCAAAACAGCAATCGTTGAAAGGGAGAGTCTGGGTGGAATATGTCTTAATTGGGGTTGTATCCCAACAAAAGCCCTGTTGAAGAGTGCACAGGTTTTTGAATATATTAAACATGCAAAAGACTACGGAATCGAGGCATCAGGTCAGCAAAATTTCGAAGCAGTAATTAAGCGCAGCCGTGGCGTTGCTGACAAACAGAGCAAGGGCATCCAATTCCTGATGAAAAAAAATAAGATTGATGTGATCATGGGTTTTGGAAAACTAAAAGGCAACGGTAAACTTGAAGTAACTGGTTCAGATGGCAAAGCTCAGACAGTAGAAGCCAAACATATTATTGTAGCAACGGGTGCCCGCAGCCGTCAGCTACCAAACCTGCCTATCGACGGCAAAAAAGTGATCGGTTATCGTGAGGCAATGGTTCTTCCTCAACAACCGAAAAGCATGATCGTAGTTGGAAGCGGGGCGATAGGAATCGAGTTTGCCTATTTCTATAATACAATGGGAACGAAAGTTACCGTGGTTGAATTTCTGCCACGCGCTGTTCCTGTAGAAGATGAAGACATTTCAAAAGAACTGGAAAAGCAGTTGAAGAAGAATGGTATTGACATCATGACGAATAGTGAAGTAACAAAGGTTGATACATCTGGCAATGGCGTTAACGCGACTATCAAAACACAAAGCGGCGAAGTAACCCTCGAAGCGGATATAGTATTAAGCGCTGTCGGTGTTTCTGCAAACATTGAAGGGATTGGCTTGGAAGAAACCGGGGTCAAAACAGATAAAGGCAAAATAACGGTTGATAAATTTTACCAGACAAATGTCGCCGGCATTTATGCTATTGGTGATTGCGTACCGGGTCAGGCGCTGGCACATGTTGCCTCGAAGGAAGGGATAGTGTGCGTGGAGAGTATCGCTTTTGGAGAAAAGAAATATGGCCATAAGCCGGAACCGATTGACTATAATAACGTTCCGGGCTGTACATATTGTTCGCCCGAAATTGCTTCTGTAGGTTTTACGGAGAAGCAGGCAAAAGAAGCTGGATACGAAGTGAAGGTTGGAAAGTTTCCGCTTAGTGTTTCGGGTAAGGCGCTCGCGTCCGGCCACCCGGAAGGTTTTGTGAAAGTGATATTCGATGCAAAGTATGGAGAATGGCTCGGCACTCATATGATCGGATACAACGTCACTGAAGTTATTGAACAAACTGTTACAGCACGAAAACTGGAAACAACTTCCCACGAAGTCCTTAATAGTATCCACCCGCATCCAACCATCAGTGAAGCAATAAAAGATGCGATTGAAGTGGCTTATGGTGAAGCGATTCATCTTTAACGACGACCGTCGACCGACAAATAATAGTCTAATCAAAGAACAGGTCATCCTTTTTTGATTTGCAGTAGACTTTCGACAATCGTCGGTCGACTATCAACTGATCCCTAACTAAATTTATCCCCACCATGCAAGTATCTATCTGGGAAAAAGAGAGTTTTTATGCACCCAGGGATGTAATCATTGCTGGCAGCGGCTTTGTTGGCCTATGGTGTGCTTACTATCTTAAAAAGCAATACCCGAAACTTTCCGTAGCTATTCTTGAAAGAGGAATCATCCCAACAGGAGCCAGCACACGAAACGCCGGCTTTGCATGTTTTGGTAGTGCAACCGAATTATTGGAAGATACTTTCAACATGGGCGAAGAAAAGATGCTGGAGCTTGTTGAGATGCGATATCTGGGACTGCAGGTTATTCAAAAGACGTTTAGGAATAAGGCCATCGATTTCGAGGTAAGCGGAGGATATGAGCTTATCACCGATGAAAGTGAATTGAAGGGGAAGGATCTACAGGCTAAGCTGAAAGACCTGAATTCGGTTCTGCGGAAAGTGATTAATGAAAAAAACATTTTTAAACTTTCGGACAAAAAAACTAAGCGCTTCGGTTTTAAGCAGATTTTGCATCTGGTGGAGAATAGACTGGAAGGCTACCTGCATTCCGGCAAACTATGCCAGGCACTTCTGCAAATCGTCCAGGAAGCCGGGGTAACTGTGCTGAATGCGATTGAGATAAAGGGTTATGAACAAATCGGCGAGCACGTGGTACTATACACCAATCAACATGTGCACCTTACATGCAGTAAACTATTGGTCTGCACTAATGGCTTTGCAAAAGAGTTACTGCCTGAACTAGCCATCGTTCCTGCGAGAGGACAAATACTTGTTACTTCAGAAATTCCAGATCTGAAATTCAAGGGCACTTTTCATTATGACGGCGGATACTATTATTTCCGGAATCTGGGAAAGCGGGTGTTGTTAGGGGGTGCAAGAAACAAAGCAATAGAAGAAGAGAGTTCGGCAGAAATGACCACTACTGGAAAAATCCAAAATGAATTGGAAGTTTTTCTCTCCAGGTATATTCTTCCTGAACAAGACTTCCTGATCACCGACCGGTGGAGCGGCATTATGGGAATGGGCCCCGACAAGATGCCGATTATGCAAAAAGTATCTGAAAATGTTTTTTGCGCTGTACGTCTAGGTGGTATGGGCGTGGCACTCGCTCCTGTAATCGGCGAAAAAATGGCGAATATGATGTATCGGTAATTCTGTCTGCGTGATGTTTTTCTTAATCAGAATCCAGAATTCAAAAGAGAGATTTGAATCGATCCCTATCCTCCCAGACTCAGTCCTGCCAAAACATTGAACTATGAACTTTGAAACTTCGGAACTTTTTTCCGGATTCCGAATTCTCCCTACAAGACCGCTTTCACCAACCTGGTTGTCTTGTTCTTCGCAATCTTTATAAAATACAAACCACTTTTCAACGCACTTATATTTACTTGCATGGTTGCCGAAATGATTTCCCGCTGCGTTACTAACTGCCCGAGATAGTTGTAGATTCTTATCATTTCCTATTTCTTCCATATGCGAGTGAGCCTGATCTTCAGAAATTTTTTCCTCATTGTTATTGTGCCGTACATGAACAACTATGGGGATTCTTATAACCGACAAGCTGCTTCCAGATTGCCCTGCCGGTAACATCCTGACTCTAT
>DAINQQ010000093.1:0-20989 GCA_036742645.1 Flavitalea sp. | reverse complement strand
AATTTTCGAAGTTTACAGAGTGACCCTCCATAACCTGATTAAACAATGGCCCGATAATATGCCACGTTTCCTTGAAAGTGTAACTGGTAGCATCACCCAATGCGTGTGGATGTTTGGAGTCACCTAGTATAGAGCGAAATGGATCGTTGTATAATTGCGTTAGATCCTTGCCCCAGGCTATACACATTGCCAGTGGGCTGTTGAGTATGATGCTGATTGCAGATCTGAGGCTTGGGGGCCATTGATCAAAATCGCCGACGGGCGTTTGCGACCAGTCTATCGAGGGAATCAGGTCTCCCATTTCACCACCACCTAAAAAAAGATCAGGAGTACGAACATTGCTCTTCGCAGATCTGTTCATATGATAATGAATTTACAAGAAAGATACTTCATTTATCAATCTAAAAGCAGGTCAGGAAAAACAATCGGGGTAGGATTACACGAGATTTATAATTTAGCGGCTAAATATTAGAATTCAGAACTCAGAACTTAAAACTCACAACTCACAACTCCCAACATTATTCAGACTTTAGCGATATCACCGGGTTCGCGATAGCGGCTCGAGCAGCCTGGATGCTTACTGTAAGAATTGCAATGAATGTAGCCGATAATCCCGCAATCAAAAAAATCCACCAACTAATATTAATCCGATATTGGAAGTCTTCAAGCCACTTGTTCATACCAAACCAAATAATGGGTAAGGCTATCATGAATGCGATTATTACCAGTTTAATTAGGTCTTTCGTTAGAACTGTTACTATATTGCCTATGCTGGCTCCTAAAACTTTCCGGATACCGATTTCTTTAGCACGCTGCGCAGCAGTAAGTGTGACAAGTCCGAAAAGCCCGAGGCAGGCGATAAAAACAACAAGGATAGTAAACACGAGCAGTACAGTTCCTTGCTTTTCCTCGGCAGCATATTGTCGGATGAAATTCTGATCAAGGAAATTAAATTCAACTGGGTTACTCTTGTCAAACTGCTTGTAAATATTTTCAATATATGCGAGAGATTCTTTTGTTTTCATTGTATTGATCTTTACATACAGGTTGTCTTCCATAGAAGCTGCCGGAGGCATCGACATTACAAGCGGTTCCACCTTGTGTTGTAACGAATATGTATGAAAATCTTTAACAACGCCTATTACTGTTCTTTCACCAAGAGATCCTTTATCATCATATTTAAATCGCATTCTTTTTCCGACGGGATTTTTCCACCCCAGCTCCTTCATTAATGTTTCGTTGATAAGCGCTGATCCATTTTTATCAGATTCGATTGCAGGTGAGAAATTTCTTCCCGCTGCAATCTTAATATCGAGCGTTGAAATATAATCCGCGTCGGTCATTAGCTGTTGTACCATTTTTGTGCCTTCGGGAAAAGAGCCGTCGTTATTTTCAAAAACAAAACCATTTGATCCCAGGTCGTTATTCCCAATCGGGTTACCTGCCGCTGCCACGCCCTGGATCAGGGGGCTCTGTAACAACTTTGTTTTTATTGCGGGCACTTGTGATCTCACGGCGCGGTCGTGTATGTGAAAAGTAAGTACCTGCTCCTTATTGAAGCCGAGATCTTTCTTGTAAGAATATTCCAACTGGCGATAAATGACGATCGATCCCGCAATCATTGCAACAGTTATCACAAATTGAAACACAACCAATGATTTCCTGAATAAGATATTATTTTTCAAATTGCCTAACTGACCCTTAAGAGCTGGAATGGTTTTAAAATGGGAAAGAAAAAGAGCGGGATAGCTTCCGCTGAAAATGCCAATGAAAACGGCGAAGGCAATGAGCACCAGCAAAGTTGTATACGTCCCAAATTGCCAGATATCCAAATTCTTCTCCGCAATTACATTGAAATATGGCAACAACAACGAAACAAGGAAGAAAGCCGCAAAAAAAGCGATCAGGATCATCACCATGGCTTCAGTAATAAACATTCCAATCAACTGCATCCTCCCCGAGCCAACCACCTTTCGCACACCTACTTCACGTATGCGTGCTGAAGAACGGGCTGTAGTGAGATTCATATAGTTGATGATCGCAATGATAAGAATCAAAGCTGCTATCGCGGTGAAAATAAAGATGCGTGTCATGCTGTTACCCGCACTTACCTCTGCCTGGAGATCGGACCGGAGATGAATAGACGTGAGCGGCTGTAATTCCATCCGGTATTCTTTAATGCCCATCATTTTCTGAATTGACTTCGCAGCAAATTCAGGAAGCTTTGATTCCAGCTTTTTATGCGATGCTCCTTTTGCCAGTAATAAGTATGTGTAGGAATTAAAATTTTGCCAATCTCCCGAAAAATTCACAGGCAATGATCGTATTGCACTGAACCTAAGGTGTGAGTTTGCGGGACGATCCTTCATAACTCCCGTAACCGTATTGGGATAATTGTTTTCAAAATGGATGACCTGATTGATTGCTTTGTCGGGATCATCAAAAAATTTACGTGCTAAGCTTTCGGTAAGTACAATTGCATTGGGCCTGGCGAGCGCCGTTTTTGGGTCGCCTGCTATGAGAGGATAAGTGAAGACTTCAAAAATATTTGCATCACAAAAGAAAATGTCCTCAACATTAATGGACTTGTTGCTGTAACTAATGATGCCGCCTCCTTCCCTCAGAATCCGGGTTGCTTGCTGAATTTCAGGAAACTCCGTTTTCAGAGCGTTGGCGAAAGGCGCTGAGGTTGCCGCCAAATGCATATCGCCTCCCTGCCATCTGGCGTGATGCGCAACTCGGTAGATCCTGCTGGCATTTTCATGATAGCGATCAAAACTCAGTTCGTCAGCCACATATAATGCGATCAGCCAAAAAGCTGCCAGGCCAATGGCCATACCGCTAATATTGATGAGGGAATAAATTTTGCTGCGAAATAAGTTTCGAAGGGCAACCTTAAAGTAATTACTAAGCATAGTATAAATTTCAGGATTTTTGCACTATAAATTGTCCACTCGATAAAACGAGAGTTATCTCCGGGAGGTATGCTGCCAAGTCGATGCCAGCTTAACAGATTATTATAAATCAATGACCTATGCTAGTATCCGAAGGACAAACTGCCCGTTAGTGATACAATGTGTGTTCGGCATTGTTGTGGCTGATGAACATAAAAGAGCTTGTGTCGATCTATAAAGGTCGACTGTCGACGCTCGACGGCTGCCGTAAAACAGGCACGGTTATCACTGGTATTAAAGTGTGAACGTCACGCGGTGTGAAATGTATTTCATTCAAAAATACCATCATTTATATTTGACATTTTAAACTATGAAAATGGAAAGCCTTACTCTATACGATGACAAAGAATTGTTCGAGTTGATTTCACAAGGGCAAAAATCCGCACTTACACGGCTTTTTAAAAAATACTCCTCCCAGTTATTCGATTTTGCTTTCGGACTTACCAAATCAGATACGGCAGCTGATGAGATTTTACAGGAAGTTTTCATGAGGATTTGGTTTAATCGCGAGAAACTCACAGTTATTAACGAACCGAAATCCTACGTCTTTCGTACTGCCGGGACTATCTGTTATAAATTCCTGAGACAGTTAATGGTCGAAAATAAACTAATTAGCGTTGTCCGGAATGAATCGTACTATGATAATCATGAAGTGTCTGACACAGCGCAATTGTACGCGCTGGCTGCAGATATTCAGGATGCCATTGGGCTACTCGGACCTGACCAAAGAAAAGTGTATAAACTCAACCGTGAGCAAGGAATGAAAATTTCTGAAATAGCCGAAGAACTGTCCCTCTCTCCAAATGCTGTTCGCGGGCTCTTAAATGGTGCTATGGAATCTATTCATGAGCATGTACTCAACAAAGGGCATAATTTTTAAAGATTCACCTGATTATCCGTGGAATAATATTCCAGGATCGATGAAGTATTGGTTTTTATACAATAGACTTATATGGAAAAAGAAATTCTGAATTTTTTATTGCGAAAGCACATTGCAGGAACGCTGACCGAAGATGAAAAAATTGAATTGAGTACGTTTGTTAATCGAAAACAAAGTAAGGAAGCTGTTGTGATTGCGCTCGAAGATTTGTTGCTCCAACACACACCTGAACAGGAATATGATGAGAAAAGATTCATGCCCTTAGTAAAAGGCATTTTAAGCGCTGACGGCACATCAGACAGCCAGCAGGTAATTGTAGATAGTATTCCGGTCCCAAACACACGGGAAAAGCCAGCCGGAAAGAAAATCTGGTGGCTATTGATCATCGCGATCCTAATAGCCGCGGCTGCGTTCGCATATTTTTATTACTTCAGAGCATCTGATTCAACGACCACCTCGCAAAATAACAACACACCAATTGAAAATGATGCCGCGCCTGGTGGCAACAAGGCTGTTCTCACCATCTCAGATGGAAAAACTTTTGCTCTTGACAGTGCTAAAACCGGCTTGATTACTCAACAGGGAAATGTCAGGCTGACCAAGGCCAAGAATGACGAACTCAGGTATACCGGATCGAGCCACCTGAATGAAGCGATAATGTTTAACACCGTATCGACGCCACGTGGCGGCCAGTACCAAATCCTTCTTTCTGACGGTTCAAGGGTGAAATTAAATTCGATTTCATCGATTACTTACCCGGTATCATTCAGCGGATCGGAGAGAAATGTGACTATCACGGGGGAAGTTTATTTTGAGATCGCTGATAATGCCGGAATGCCTTTTAAAGTGCGGGCTTATGATATGGAGGTTGAGGTTCAGGGTACTGATTTTAATATTAACGCGTATACCGATGAACCGGCCATGAAAACAACACTGCTAAAAGGAAGTTTAAAGCTAAATAAAAATTCGAGTAAGCAAGTCCTTCAGTCATTACAGCAAGGTCAGTTTGATAATGAGGGAAATTTTACTCTCGAAAAAAACGTGGACGTCAATGAAGTAATGGCGTGGAGAAACGGGATGTTTAACTTCAATAACGCAGATTTGAAGATCGCCATGCGGCAGATCGGTCGGTGGTACGATGTTGACGTTATATATGAAATCGGTGCACGAATGGAGCAGCCCGTAACATGCAAAGTTCAACGAAATGTAAATCTTTCTGAGGTTGTGCAGGCGCTTGAAAAAAATGATATCCGCTGCAGAATAGATGGAAAAACTTTGATCGTGTTGCCTTAACAAACAGCACCAGTTTTAGGCCGATCGGAGGCCGACATGCTCATAGAAAATTTGGCACCGCCACTTAGGCCTCTGTAGAAGTTTCATCGATGCTGCATAATTGCAAATACATGATTCTACGGACCCTTAAAATCACGAACACTGCATTTCTTTCCATTTTTCACCCATGGTTTTGAGATACCTCAATGGGCATTTTTAGAAATTTTCCGAATCTCCGCGCCGCGGCTTCCATCGCATCGCTGGCAGACTTGCTAATAGAAGACACTACATTTGTTTCAATCAAAACTTTGTCTTTCATAAAACTTCTCTTCCAGTAACCTGCCATGAGCCCGTTAATAACAATGGGAGAAGTAAAAATTCCGTTGCCGAGCTGTTTGATGTTCTTAATTATCTTCGAATTAAAAGCAGCGTTGCGATTTTTATATGCCACAAAATATTCATCATAGCTTGGCAGGAGAAATACATGTTGCGAAGTTTTTTGCTGTTGAGTCTCAGGTAATATATAGTGAGTCTGCTCGTCCAGCTTTTCTGCGACCAATTGGGATCCCAAAGACCTAACAGCCTGCGTTGCTTCGGCGATCGTCAGGCCTGACCACCAGGAGAAGTCCTGGATTCTGGCAGGACCATGACTTTGAAAATAAGTCAGGGTAAGTTTGGCAAATGCCTGATCCTTCTGCAGCATTTTTGAAGAAGGTAGCCATTCATCCAGCAGCACAAAAGTTTGTTGCTTGCCTTTTCGAGCGCCAAAACATATCAAACCTGTTTGCGCAAGGTGACCAAGTATATGCAGACCGCGTTGTCCTCCCGTTGGAATCCGGGCACGCTCCCACACAGCATATATGTCCTTCCGGGTGAGTCGTTGTTCTGTTCTCAATGCTGCAGACAATAATTTGCTGCTTTTTGCAAACACTTTATTGTCCAATCCTGCTTGTTTGTATAAGCCAGCACATCGTTGAATGACGCGTGGTGTAAGAAACTTTAGCATCCATCGCAGATCTTCTGAAGCTACGAAATGCAGGGTACCACGCATCGGCCAGGACCGAACGATCTTCCTGCTCTCAATTGCCTTTTCAATTTCTGACTCATTACTACTTTTTAACCGAAGGCCTATACCCCATAAAGAACCCAGATAATCCTGCGCCTGAACGGCACCAAGCCATCTGACAATCTCATCCGGCTCGACAAAACGTGATTGAGTGATATGCTGATTATACAACCGGAGATTTGTTATGCTTGTTAATCTCATGACCAAGGCTTTTATTGAATTCTGCTTATCAGAATTTGTCTGATAGTCGGTTGATATTCCAAGTTCCAAAGGTTCCAAAGTTCGAATTAGGAACTGCAAACTCAGTATTCCCAACTCGAAACGCATAGCTACTTAAGGCATCATCAAAAAATAATTGTAGTCCGTCATAGGCGCATCCGTGATTCCCAGACCACGGCCGATTGTAACAATCTGTCCGCGGTGATAAGTACTATGATTCATGCAATGCTGGATAAAATCAAATCGTGGCCGCATTCCTTCAACCCAGGGCGTGACCAGCGAAACATTCTCCAATATTTGCTCATCAGACAAAGTATTCACATAATATGCAAACGCATCGGAATGCAAAACAATACCATCAAAAATATCACTAAGTGTCCCATCAAAGCCATTGCGGAACAGTTTTGGTAAAGGACCCTGCTGCAAAACACTCAACCAAAAGCGCTCTGTTTCCCAAATATGTAATAGTGTTGTTTTCAAACTGGAAAAGCTGGATGGGATATCTCGTTCGAAGAGTTCAGGTTCTTTCTGTTTTAACCAGTTTACATGTTTAAGATTCGCCCAGGCGTTATAGTAAGCATATCTCTTTATGAAGGAGCCGATACTTATGGCAATTGTTGATTGGATCATATTGATTCTTTATATTACAAAACAACAACCTGGTAGTGACAACCCCATGTCAGCAGAAAGTGAGAAATGAAATTAATTTTTTGTGAACAGAGGAGTTGTGAGTTCGATCCCTAACCCCGGTTCTGACGACACCCGTACTTTTCCATGTTCAAACGTCACGCCTGTGGCAATGTCTTCGGCCAGGAGCAACGGACCGTCCATATCGACATAATCGAGCAACGGTAGTAAATGCGCAATAGCGGCTGTGCCAATTGTGGATTCATTCATACTTCCCACCATCACCTTCAATCCCGACCGACGCGCATTCTCGATCATTCGAAGCGCTGGCGTTATGCCGCTGCATTTTGTCAGCTTGATGTTGATCCCGTGGAAATGATTCACGCACTTCTCCAGATCAGACTCTATTACACAGGCTTCATCGGCTATCAGCGGAACCGGGCAGTCCGCATACAATCTCTTCATTCCCTCCCAATCATCTTTTGCCAGCGGCTGTTCGATCAACTCGATGTCCATAGAATGCAGCAACGGTATTTTTTGCAATGCGTCGTCTGCAGTCCAAGATGCATTGGCATCAACACGAATAATTGCGTTTGTATGTTTCCGTAATGCCCTGACAATCTCAATATCTTCGGATGTTCCAAGTTTGATTTTATAAATCGGCCATGGCATCGCCTGCATTTTTTCAATCATTTTGTCGATGGTATCGATGCCGACGGTATAATCGCACAAAGGTCCATTATCATACTTAAGCCCCCATATCTTGTATAGCGGTTGTTGCCTTAACTTTCCATAAAGATCCCATGCTGCAATATCGAGCGCACAAACGAGAAAATTATTTTGGGGGAAAAGATGATGAAGATAATGCCAGTACCTCGCAGGCTCGGTGAATGCGAATTTTTCTACAAAATGTTTTTTCCTTTCAAGATCTTCGATCATTTTCTCAACAGGAATATTGTAGTAGTTGATAGCAGGCGCTTCCCCATAACCCTTAGCACCCATATGCTCCAGCTCAACGATTAAGGAAGGCTGGTGAGTCTTTGTACCCTTCGAGATAGTAAATGGATAAGTAAACGGAAGATTGGTTACGCTATAGCGAACTTTCATTATAGAGATTTATTTGTACTTCTGATTGGAGATTTGGAATTCAGAATCAGGAGGTGATGTCAACTCTTTCAAACATCGTATTCCTTGTTGTTTGGAACTTCGTACTTTCACCCTCGACTCCAACTTCAGACTTCATACTCCGTACATCAAAAACAGTCCCCTATCTTCCACTATTCTCCACCAGCGATCGCAGTTCCTCGTTAAACTCTTTTTCTTTGATCAGATTTTCTAATGGGATATGCATTCTGTACTTCCAATAATGTTTTGAAATTGCAGGTACATTGATCCTTTCCTCATGCGGGTTTTTGCGACGAAGGTCGGCACTCATTCCCAGGAGATCCTGCAGCTGAAATATACTCCACATAGCCGGAGAGGATAGATGCTGATTGATAACAGCGGTATTTACCCACGGCTCGCACGATGTTGGTGCTTCGCCGTGTTGTCCCAATACTGAGTTATAGAAATTCTGTATCGCGTTGCGGTCTTCCTCCCACCATCCGCGGATTGTACTCATATCGTGTGTTGAAGGTGTAACTACAGAAAGATAGGGAGCGTTTGCAGGATGAGAAAAAGTGGTATTCGGATCCTTTGGCATTCTTTGAATCTCAAGACTCAGAATTCCCAGTTTTTTCATTATTTCGGGTACACAATGAGGAACCATTCCAAGGTCTTCTCCGCACACCAGCATGTTGGTCGAACGTTTTAATGGTGATAGCTTTTTCCACGCTTCACTTTTCCAGAAATTATCCTGTCTTCGGTAGAAGTAATCTATGTACAAGTTTCGAAGCTGACCCTGATTTACATGATCAAGGTGACGGAAAGAAGCGGATCTTTCCATCGATATGCGAAAATGAAATTGCTGGCCATTTGAGCCAGGATGTTCAAAAAGAATCACATTGGTAATGAGATCGTATAATCCCTGTTGAAGATTTTTGTTTTCCTCATTTTGCTCAAGGTTTGCAAAATATTCTGCCACCTGGAGCTGTGTTGCAAATTCATCTTTGAGTTCGTATGAATAATTGCCCGTAGAGTTTAGGAATAGCCGAAATTTCTCGTTATTGGGTCCAAACAACTCCCACAACACAGCCTCATTGATATACGGTTTGCAATAACGGTGATAATTAAACCAGATATTGTTGTATCTAAACTCGTTTATATGAACCGGTAATACAGGAATGAAACTGCCCATCAATCCTTCAACCGCATGAATCGGGATACTCCATATCCGAAAAAAACCCAGTATATGATCGATCCGGAAGGCATCGAAATAATTACTCATTTGAATGAAGCGCTGATGCCACCATTCGAAATGATCGATTGCCATCTGCTCCCAGTTGTACGTCGGGAAACCCCAGTTTTGCCCTTTGACCGCGAAATCATCAGGAGGAGCCCCTGCCTGCACATCAAAGTGAAATAACTCAGGTTGTACCCAGGCATCACAGCCGTACCTGTAAATGCCTATTGGAATATCGCCTTTCAGTATGATGCCATTTTTGTGCGCATATTCAGCTGCTTCCTGTAATTGCTTGTGTAAGTGGTATTGAATGAAATATTGCAAAGCGATATTTTCGAAATGCTTTGCTTTTGGAGAAACATATTTTTCGATAGCCTCCTTATCGTATCGGCTGTATAATTTCCATTCATTAAAATTGGAAGTGCCATTACGGTCGCGCAGATAACAAAATGCTGCATAAGGAACCAGCCAATGCTTATTCTTTTTGAAAAAATCCAGAAAATCTTCACCTTTTAGGAAATCCTGTTTTTGTACCATGAATATTTCCTTTAGGGTCGATAATTTGAATTTGATAACCTGTTCGTAATCGAGTTCAGTCATCTCATTCAACTGCTTTTGTTTTTTCTTGAGCGACTTCACAAGATCTGCGTATCTCTTTCCTGCAACTTTTTCGAGATTCAGATAAATTGGATGCAAGGCAAAAGCCGAGATCGAAGCATACGGGTATGAATCCGCCCAGGTATGCGTGGCAGTGGTATCATTAACTGGTAAAATCTGGATCAGCTTTAACCCGGTTTTTCTTGCCCAGTCTACGAATAACTTGATGTCAGTGAATTCACCGACACCAAATGAATCTTTACTTCTCAGGCTGAATACAGGTATTGAAACACCCGCACCCTTCCATGTATCATTCGCGAGGTATGCAAACCCATCGTGCAGGATAGTAAGTTTGTTATCACTGGCTTCAGCAAGTAAAAACCTGTCCTGACCTTTTTCAAACCTTACAATTGATTTATCCCTGATATTATATACTGCGTATTTATATGAAACTGAGCTGGTATCCTCAGGCAATGTAACCTTGGTACTCCACCAGCCATCTTCCCTTGCGAGGGGTACAGACTTCTCCGGATCCCAGTCTCCCAAGGTTGTGCCACTGCCGCACAAGCAGAGTATCTCATTCTTTTTAAGAAGAGGAGCTTTTACTTTGAAGATATGAGTGAACGTTTTCGGCGACTTCAGTTTAAAGTGCGTCCTGTTCTCCTCTAATAACACCTCCTGGAAAGGATCCGTGTAGAATGCATTTTCATAGCTGCCGATCTCGCACCAGCTATCAAAGACCTGTATTTCATCAACACCTGATTTCGAAATATCGATTTGTTTGCGGTCATTCCATTCCAGCACCATTGTTCCATCTTCCTGGAAGAAAACATATTGATAATTGATTTTCACTGCTTCCAGCTGATCCACTTCAATCACACCCTTCCAAAACTCATTATTGTGATATGTGAGTGGTAAAGCATGTTTTATATCATTATTGCCCAAAGTCTTGGTGTTACCTGAAATCGACAGTGATTGCCCGAATCTTGTACTGAATCTTACGTAGAAGTGAATTTTCATCGATGATTATTAACTTATAAGGGGGCGAATTTAGCCACGATGCCTGAGATTTCTACCGGGATATTGAGATTTCTTGGATTTGCAGCAGGGATCGGCAAAAATACCCCGGATTTGTCAACGCGATGCTCTGCCATTGTCGGTAGAAAGAATGCGGACGGCTTTACGACAATTATTGATCCGTAACCGGACGATTAAATAACAACTAAAACATGCAAACTGTGTAAAATCATTTACCAAATCTTACAAATCTCAAGTATCCCGGTTATTTTTGCCGAAATTCTATTCAAGCATGGAAACCTCCAAAAAATCGACTGGCTTATATTGGTTATTGTTTTTTGCTTCACTGGTTGGGGCCGTAATAGTATGGATCACTATTCCCCAGATCATTACACTTACCCTGCCCTTTATTTGCACCTTCTTTGCAAAGGCAATGAATATAATGTGATTCGCACAGAGCTTAATAAATAGAAAATGCCTCCTAAAGGAGGCATTTTTCTAAATTTTTATTTCCAGTTACGGCGCGGCCTTTTCAATAATGATGGTTTGTTTCAACTTAATCGCCACATTCTTCTCGGTGCGTACAGCAGGAACCCATACAGCCATGTTTTCAAATTTCTCTTCCAGGCGATCGTTCAGCTCTTCGTTACCGCCTTTTAGGACCTTCGCGTATACGGGCTTACCTTCTTTGTCAATAATAAACTCGATCATCACATAAGTTTTCTGTTGTCCCTCATCCAGATACTGGATCATGTCCCTGCTTACCTGGTCCAGGAAAATCTGGAATCCCTCGTTTCCGCCGGGAAAAACAGGAAGCTTATCGACTACTGTAGCTAACTCAGATTCATTAAACTGCTTAACTGGTCGTGCAGGTCTTTTCCGCACAGTTTTTCCTTCTTTGGGAGGATCCGGTGGGATAACTCCTTCCACTATATAATCGCCTTTTTGCGTTACCATAATCACCGGCAGTTTCTTTGTTTTGTCGAAGTAGTTGTAGGCCTGCTTTAATTCATTTACCATCGACGTATACTCAGGAAAATCCTTCAAATACCGGTTGAGATATCCGTTACTGCGCACGTTCTTGAAATCGATTGGAAAGATATGTACCGGGATAAAATCCTGGCCTTGCGTTTTTGCATGTGCGGCGAGAATGTACAGCTCTTCAATCTGCTG
This sequence comes from Flavitalea sp., assembly GCA_036742645.1. GTDB lineage: Bacteria > Bacteroidota > Bacteroidia > Chitinophagales > Chitinophagaceae > Flavitalea. The sequence goes on along the minus strand of DAINQQ010000093.1, from coordinate 8,843 downwards.
ATCCATGATCGGAATACATCCGGTTGTAACACATTTTCCGTGGATATAGATATCGCCGCCGGGTTGTAATGAGTCACCAAGAATCCTATCAGAGCTATTCGGGTAGTTCAGGCCCAGGGAAAGATGATAAGTGCTTCTTGGGTTGAACTCGTTGATATAATAAAAACCTTCTGGCACCTGATAGTCGCCCTGAATGCGCTTTGGGCCAAGTGAGCCTGCCAACGCGCATACCTTATATGTTTTGAAGAGCTTGAATTTTTCGCTCTTATCGCTTTTCACCCAAACTTCCAGTTGGCTATCGTACTTAAATGAACGCAGGTAAACATACTTCGCAGGCCATCGCAACTTTTTTTCCTGGAACTGCTTCATCAACGTATCCTCTTTGCGCTTTAGAGCTTCACTGATACGAGGGAAAGATTTCTGGTATTCGATAAATGTAAAGTTGGTAGCAGAATTCTGAGATCTGCCAACCATCGAGAAAAACAAAATAAGTATTGCCAGGAAACCTTTCATTGTAACATTTTGTACGGAATTACAACGAATATGCATCGCAAAAATTTTGACAGTTTTATTATAGGGCTAAAATTACCATAAAGGTCTGATCAAAAATCACTCCATCTTATTCACAATGTTAATAATAGCGTGTTTTCCGCGGGGAATTACCAGCCTCTTGTCAGTTTTACTCATAAGTTTCCTCGTAGTTCCTGCTCCTTTTCGATCGCTTCAAACAGGGCCTTAAAATTTCCTTTGCCAAAACTTTTCGCTCCTTTTCGCTGGATAATCTCATAAAATAATGTAGGCCGGTCTTCCACCGGCTTCGTGAAGATCTGTAACAGGTATCCCTCATGATCCCTATCTACCAGGATACCCAACTCCTTTAAAGGTTCGATATCTTCATCGATGTGTCCTACACGCTGCAAAAGATCATCATAGTACGTCGAAGGGACTTTTAAAAATTCGACACCTCTAGCCTGTAGCATTGATACCGTTTCTACAATATTGTTGGTTGCGAGCGCTACATGCTGGCATCCTTCGCCATCATAGTACTCGAGGTATTCTTCAACCTGTGATTTCTTTTTGCCCTCGGCAGGTTCGTTGATGGGAAACTTTACGAAGCCATTACCATTGCTCATTACCTTACTCATAAGAGCTGAGTACTCTGTGGAAATATCTTTATCATCAAACGTAAGAATATTGCGAAAGCCCATCACTTCCTCGTAAAATTTCACCCACGTGTTCATCTGGTTCCAGCCAACATTGCCTACGCAATGATCGACATACAATAATCCTGTCGGAGGCGGATTGTATACTGGTTTCCATTCCTGGAATCCTGGCAAAAAAATGCCATCATAATTTTTTCTCTCTACGAATACATGAACTGTTTCACCATATGTATGAATGCCGCTTAATACTACTTCACCGTTTTGATCGCTTAGATGAACGGGCTCCATATACGGCCTTGCTCCACGAATGGTAGTTTCTTTAAATGCGTTCGTTGCATCATTAACGGTAAGAGCAAGAACCTTTACACCGTCGCCATGTTTATAAATATGATCTGCGATTGGATTTCCTGAGCGCAGCGGAGTTGTTAAAACAAAAGTCAATTTATTCTGTCGAATTGCATAACTCACGTGATCGCGTACACCCGTTTCCGGGCCTGCATAAGCCAGTGATTGAAAACCGAACGCTGTTTTATAATAATGTGCGGCCTGCTTGGCGTTGCCAACATATAACTCTACGTAATCAGTGCCAAACAATGGAAGAAAATCTGTTTGGGTTTCGGTAGAAGGACTCATTGCAGAAATAGAAGCCATATGACATCAAAGGTATAAACGATAATTTGAAAATTTGAAAATTTGAAAATTTGACAATCAACAGCCGGGGTTTCCAGCGATCAAAAATCGCAATTTGATCGAAGATTTGAAAGTGCATCTTCCTAAACAATTTTCAAATCTTCAAATTTTCAAAGTCTCAAATTATGCGGTTTTCCAAATCTTCAAATTTTCAAAGTATATATTTGCGCCATAATCAAAGTCATGCAGAAAGTCGGCATTTTAGGTGGAGGACAGTTAGGCAGGATGTTGTTACAGGCGGCAGCAAATTACCCGGTAGAAACTCATGTTATGGAAAACGATTCGGAATGCCCTGCTGCGCATTTGTGCCATTGCTTTGTACTCGGTGATATCCGGAATTTCAATGATGTATATGAATTCGGTAAAAATCTTAATGCGATCACCATTGAGATTGAATCAGTAAACGAGGAAGCCCTTGAAAAGCTCGAAGCCGAAGGTGTGAAAGTGTATCCTCGCCCCGGCGCTTTGCGTACAATAAAAAATAAGATTCTTCAAAAACAATTTTACAAGGAAAACCAAATACCGACTGCAGACTTTGTTGTCACCGAAAAAAAAGATGATTTGGATAACCATCTTTCACATTTGCCTGCGGTGCATAAACTCGGAATGGGCGGGTATGATGGACGTGGTGTGCAGGTGCTAAAAACAAAAGATGACCTGTCAAAAGCGTTTGATGAACCCGCCGTGTTGGAGAAAATGATCAGTGTTCAAAAAGAAATTGCACAGATCATCGCGATCAACGCTGATGGAGAAGCTGCATTATATCCTCCTGTTGATATGGTTTTTGACAAACACCTTAATCTTCTCGACTACCAGATCAGCCCCGCGGATATACCCGAAAAAGAATTGTGGAAGATAGAAGCAATCTCCATGGCAGTTGTTAAAGGATTGCAAAGTCCGGGCATTTTTGCGGTTGAACTCTTTATCGATAAGCAAGATGACGTATACGTGAATGAAACAGCTCCGAGAGTACATAACAGCGGTCATCACACTATCGAAGCGAATTACAGCTCGCAGTTCGACATGCTATGGCGTATCATTTTAGGCTATCCGCTGGGAAATACAGAACATATTTTACCTGCTGCCATTGTAAATATTATTGGCAGTGACGGACACAATGGTGAAGCAAAGTACGAAGGGCTTACGGAGGTGTTGCAGATGGATAATGTATTTGTACATATATATGGAAAAAAGCAAACAAAGCCTGGCAGAAAGATGGGCCATGTTACTGTATTAAGCAAGGACAAGCAAGAACTGGTACACAAAGCGAACCGTATCAAGAACACTTTAAAAACAATTTCCTGAATTCGTTGTAATCATAACCGCAGGGAATGATTCTTGAACACGTCCAATCTGAAAAACATTAATTTTATTTCTCATTTCTAATACATTTTGATGTTACTGAAAGATTATAGGCTTGCTTCATTGGCTCTATTGCTCCTGGTTCTGTTATCGTGCGAAAACAAAAACAAGAATACACCCCAGGCAAATGCCGCGGCACAGCGCGGCAACCGGCCTATGCAGGCTGAAGGATTTATTGTGAAGACGAAGTCCCTGAGTGAGAATATAGAGGTGCCTGGCACCTTGTTACCGTTTGAAGAAACGGAGATCAGGCCCGAAATCTCGGGGCGGATCGTTTACCTGAATGTACCCGAAGGCAGATTCGTAACAAAAGGCACGATCCTGGCGAAATTATTCGACGGTGATCTTCAGGCCCAGCTGAAAAAATTACAGGTTCAACTCGAGATTGCCCAACAAACCGCATCGCGGTATAAAGAACTACTGAAGATAGGCGGGGTAAGCCAACAGGAATACGATCTGACAGAACTACAGGTAAATAATCTTAACGCAGACATAGAGTTGGTACGCGTAGACATCTATAAAACGAATATCCGGGCTCCATATAGCGGAAGGATTGGATTGAAGAGTATCAGCAACGGGGCCTACGTAACACCAGTGACAATCATAACGACAATCAGCCAGGTCAGTAAACTGAAAATGGAATTCACGGTTCCCGAAAAATACAGCGATAACATGAGACGCGGCAGGATCGTGAATTTCACAGTGTCGGGCAGCAATAATAAATTTACTTCATCTGTTATGGCCACCGAATCAAATATTGAGGCGAACACACGAACACTAAAGGTTCGGAGTGTTGTTGATGGCAATCACCCTTCGCTCGTTCCAGGTGCCTTTGCCAAGGTTACCCTGGAAATGGATAAGAATGACGAAGCACTCGTAATCCCCACACAGGCTGTTATACCCCAGGCCAGGAACAAGCGTGTTATTCTTTACCGAAACGGGGAGGCAAAATTTGAAATTGTCTCAACTGGCATTCGTGATTCATCCTTTGTTCAAATTACAGAAGGATTAAAAGCCGGTGATACGGTCGTCACTACCGGGTTATTGGCGATCAGACCCGATTCAAAAATCCAATTGAGTAAAATTCATTAACGAGACGTATGAATATTTCTGAACTCAGTTTGCGCAGACCTGTATTGGCAACTGTTATGAGCATCCTGATCGTGCTTTTTGGGGTTATTGGTTTCACTTTTTTAGGCATACGCGATTATCCAGCCATCGATCCGCCGGTTGTGAGTGTTCGTACCTCCTACCCGGGAGCGAATGCTGATATCGTCGAATCGCAGATAACCGAACCTCTTGAGAAAGCAATCAATGGGATAGCGGGCGTAAAAAATATTACGTCTCAGAGTGCGGGTGGCGTTAGCAGCATCAATGTCGAGTTCGAGTTAAGTATCGAAATGGAAGCGGCGGCAAATGATGTTCGCGATAAAGTTTCCCAAGCCGCACGTTCATTACCCGAGGATCTCCCAGCACCGCCTGTTGTGTCGAAAGCGGATGCGAGTTCCGATGCCATTATTTCAATGACAGTTCAAAGTAACACGCGGAACCAGCTGGAAATCACCGAATATGCTAATAATGTTTTGGTTGAACGATTGCAGACTATCCCCGGGGTAAGCGGCATTCAGATTTGGGGTGAGAAGCGATACGCAATGCGGATCTGGTTCAACCCCTCCAAATTGAGCGCGTATGGCCTGACGCCCGGCGATGTACGTGCTGCCTTACAAAGGGAGAACGTCGAATTACCGTCGGGAAAGATTTCTGGTAATTCCACCGAATTATCGATCCGTACATTCGGAAGGCTTGTAACAGAAGACGACTTTAACAATGTTTCTATAAAAAATAGCAATGGAAGTGATATCAGGTTACGGGATGTAGCGGAAGCGGTGTTAGGGCCGGAAAATGAAGAGTCAATTTTGAAGGAAAGCCTCATTCCCATGATCGCCCTGGCATTGATTCCCCAGCCTGGTTCAAACTACGTCGCGATTTCAAACGAGTTTTATAGAAGACTCGACCAGCTCAAGGGAGAAATGCCGGCCGATATTAAGCTTGGCATTGCGATGGACCAGACCAAGTTTATTAAGGATTCGATCACCGAAGTCGAAGAAACCCTGATGATCGCGCTCGCGCTGGTTGTTCTTATTATTTATCTCTTTTTCCGGAGTTGGCTGATTGCCATCCGACCGTTGATAGACATTCCTGTTTCATTGATCGGGGCTTTTTTTATCATGTACCTCAGCGGATTTACAATTAATGTACTCACGTTGTTAGGAATAGTTTTGGCAACAGGGCTTGTAGTCGATGACGGGATTGTGGTAACAGAAAACATCTTCAAGAAGATGGAGCAGGGTATGAACAAATACCAGGCGGCTAAAGAAGGTTCGAAAGAGATTTATTTCGCCGTAATATCGACCTCCATCACACTGGCAGTTATCTTTCTTCCCATCATTTTTCTCGAAGGATTTGTAGGACGGCTCTTCCGTGAATTTGGTATTGTGGTTGCCGGCGCCGTACTGATTTCAGCTTTCGTTTCGCTAACACTCACTCCAGTGCTAAACGTAAAGCTTACGAAGAAAGTTCATAAACACGGATGGTTTTACAATAAGACTGAACCGTTTTTTCAGTGGATGGAGAATGGCTATTTTAATTCCCTCCGGCGATTCATGCGTATCCGCTGGTTCGCGCTGGTCATAGTTGCAGTATGTTTTGGAATTATCTGGTTTATCGGACGGAACCTCCAATCTGAGCTTGCACCAATGGAAGACAGAAGTCAATTCCGGTTGCAGGTGACCGCCCCTGAAGGAACTGCTTTCGATTATATGGACAAATATATCGATCGCCTTGCGCAACTGATGATCGATTCTGTCCCCGAAGGGCGCACTGTATTGACCGTTACAGCACCCGGTTTTTCTGGTTCAGGAGCAGTTAATACCGGCTTCGTGAGGCTTTCGTTGGTTGAACCGCATCAACGCAATCGCTCACAGCAGGAAATAGTCGACATGGTAAATCGAAATTTGCCAAAGTACAATGAGGGCAGGACTTTTGCAATCCAGGAACAAACAATTTCTGTGAATCGTCGCGGAGGATTGCCCGTACAATTTGTACTTCAGAATAATAATTTCAGCAAAATCACAAACATTCTTCCAAAATTTTTGGAAGAGGCCAATAAAAACCCGGTGTTCCAGGGTGTTGACGCCGACCTTAAACTGAATAAGCCTGAACTCAGGATCGATATAGATCGCCTAAAAGCGAGCGAGCTTGGCGTTAGCATCGCTGATGTTTCCCAAACTTTGCAATTAGCATTAAGTAATCTCCAATTGGGCTTTTTCATCAAAGAGGGACGGCAGTATGAAGTGATTGGACAGGTTGCCCGTAATGATCGCGACGATCCCACGGATCTGAAAAACATCTATGTCAGAAACAATCGTGGCGAAATGATTACGCTGGATAATCTTGTTACACTCCGTGAGGAGACCACACCTCCTACCCTATACCACTTCAACCGTTATAAGTCAGCGACAATCTCGGCAGGTTTGGCCGAAGGAAAAACGTTAGGTGACGGAATTAAGGCCATGCAGGAAACTGCAGACAGGCTATTGGATGATACATTTGCAACCTCACTCGCAGGAGCATCACGTGACTTCAAGGAAAGTTCTGGAAACACCACATTCGCTTTTATACTTGCTCTCGCGCTTATCTTCCTGGTTCTTGCTGCGCAATTCGAAAGCTTTATCGATCCACTGGTAATCATGTTCACAGTACCATTGGCGATTGCAGGAGCGGTATTTTCACTTTGGGTTTTTGATCAAACATTGAACATCTTTTCGCAGATTGGAATGATCATGCTGATTGGTCTTGTTACCAAAAATGGAATTCTGATCGTTGAATTTGCAAATCAGAAGCAGCTATCTGGCATGAGTAAACGCGAGGCGGTTATTGAGGCTGCAAAAGCCAGGCTTCGACCAATCCTGATGACCAGTCTCGCTATGTCGCTGGGTGCGCTCCCAATTGCCTTATCATTAGGTGCAGCGGCAACCAGTCGTATCCCGTTGGGTATTGTAATAGTCGGTGGCATATTATTTTCTCTGGTTCTTACATTATTTGTGATCCCCGCCATGTATACATTCCTATCGCGCAAAAAGAAAAAGAATGAACTTGATATTATGGAAACTGAAGCTCGAAGGGCTTAAATGATTTTGAAATGAGAAGATTGATTTTTGTAATGTTGATGGGATGTTTTTCTTGCGGCTACGCGCAAACAATTTTAACTGCAGAGGAATCCGTTGCCCTTGCGTTACGCAATAACTACGATATTTTATTAGTCCGAAACGATTCGGCGGCGTATGCCCTGGACAACAAATACGCCAATATGGCTTTTTTTCCGCGTGTAAATGGATCAATAAACAAAGTGTGGAATAACAATGATCAAAAGCAGGAGCTACCCGACGGTAGCAAGAGAGATCGAAAGGGTATTAAGTCAAACAACCTCGTTTCATCCGTCAATCTTAACTGGACGCTTTTCGATGGGTTGAAAATGTTTGCTACGAGGGAACGGTTGGCCGAATTTCAAAAGCTGGGCGAACTTAGTGTGCGAAACCAGGTGGTTGCTACTGTCGCAACTATCTTAACCACCTATTACAATATCGTCAGGCAGAAGCAACAATTGCGGGCTATCGAGGAACAAATGTCGATCGATGACGAGAGAGTGAAAATTGCAGACAGGAAGTATTCCGTTGGATTAGGGAGCAAGCCCGAATTATTGCAGGCAAGAGTTGACCTGAACGCGCAGAAGGCCGCTGCGTTACAACAACAAACATTGATTACTCAATTAAAGGAAGAACTTAACCAGCTCACAAATCAACCAACTGGCCAATATTTCGAAGTAATTGACAGCATTCCCCTCAATCTGAACATCAACCTCGGTTTGATCACTACCAATCTTGAAACAACCAATCCAACTTTGCAGGTAGCAATGAAGAATATTGACATTGCCAAAATCAGTCTGCGTGAAAGGCGTGCCGAGAGATGGCCTACGCTTTTTTTCAACTCAGCGTACAACTTTTCCAGTCAACGAAACGAAGCCGTAATTAATACGTTCACGCCGTTGTCCAACCAGAACGCCGGATATAATTTTGGCTTGTCTGCCAACGTTCCGCTCTTTAACGCATTCAACACAAGAAGATTAATTAAGCAGGCGGAGCTCGATATTCAATACCAGCAATTATTCTTTGAGAATCAGCGAACGCTTATCAATACGGGTATTAGCAACGCCTACAAGAATTACGACTACCAAAAACGGGCACTAGCTCTGGAGGAAGAAAATATACAGCTAGCGAAAGAAAATGTCGCCATCGCACTGGAACGCTTTCGTCAGGGAGTTTCCACAAACCTTGAACTACGCGAGGCGCAAATCAGTTTGCAAGATGCATATAACCGGTTAATTGCTGCCCGGTATAATACGAAAGTGTCTGAAATAGAACTCCAGCGGCTCAAGGGAGATATTGTTCCATAGAAAATACGCGCGCAAAGGCCCAAAGACGCAAAGTTGAGTGCAGTGACTTTGCGTCTTCGCGTCTTTGCGCGGTTTTTTTGACTATACTCATAAGTCACTTCCAAATAGTTTAGTTT
>DAINQQ010000092.1:11498-21112 GCA_036742645.1 Flavitalea sp. | reverse complement strand
GATTTGTTACCCAACTCACGGCGTAATATTTTCTCTGCTACTTCGATTACCAACGTGCCTACCTGGTTTTTTACCTCTGTGATCGCGGCCATTTTTTGTTGTTGGATTGCTGCCTGGGCATCAATCACAATTTTGTTGGCTTCGATCTTTGCCTGTTCTTTCGCCTCTGAAATGATCCGATCTTTTGTATCACGGGCTTCTTTCAACAGTTGTGCTCTTTCTTCACGAGCTTTTGCAAGCAAGGCTTCATTCTCGCTTTTCAATTGCGACATTTCTGCCCTTACTTTCTCAGCAGTAGCCAATGAATCGGCAATTGTTCCTTCTCTTTCCTTTAAAGAATTTAAGATCGGCTTCCAGGCAAATTTTTTCAAAATGAACAGCACTACGAGAAATGCCAGTAAGGTCCAGATTATCAAACCAAATTCCGGAGTAAGTAATTTCATACAATAAACTTTATAATAGTAATACTTTGATTATGTTATTGCTGCACTCTCCGCCCTTTGCATCGAGTGCAGTAATAAGTTGTACCGGCTTACACCACCATTGCAAGGAAACCAACGATGATTCCAAACAGTGCAGCTCCCTCGATCAGGGCGGCAGTAAGGATCATGTTAGCACGAATGTCATTGATAGCTTCCGGTTGACGCGCAATAGCTTCTACCGCGCCTTTACCGATCTGGCCAATACCAATGCCTGCGCCCACAGCGGCTAAACCAGCTCCAATAGCACCCCCGGCACTTGCCAGTCCTGAACTGGTTTCGGCTTGTAACAATACTGTCAGTAAATCCATATTTGTATTTTTATACTGTTTAAAAAAACTCCTTTTCATACGATCACCGGATCATCATACTTAGCAGTGCTAAGTTCAGAATCATGCTTGTGATCGTCGCCGTGATGAGGCTCTTCCTGCGCCAGCCCGATAAACACTGCAGTGAGCGTAGTAAAAATATAGGCCTGCAGAAAAGCAACTAAGATCTCAATCATGTAAATGAATACTGTAAAACCAACGGCGACTGGCGAAGCTCCCCAGCCAATTGCAGGACTCAATTGTCCAAAAATGAATATCAATGAAATCAAACAAATAATAATGATGTGACCAGCCACCATATTGGCGAACAAACGAATGATCAATGCGAATGGCTTGATAAATACTCCCAGGAATTCGACCAATATCAGGATCGGCTTCACAAATCCTGGCACACCCGGCGGATTAAAAATATGACCCCAAAAATGTTTATTGCTGCTGAACAGGATTACAACAAAAGAGATGACGCCAAGTACCAACGTAAAGGCTATGTTTCCAGTTACATTCGCAGAGCCTGGGATTAGTCCAAAGATATTGTTGATGAGAATAAAGAAAAAAACCGTGAGTAGGTAAGGCATGTACTTAAGGTACTTATGGCCAAGATTTGGCTTCGCCACATCCTCACGCATGAAAACGATTACGGTCTCAATAGCGTTTTGCATCCCTGTTGGAGCCTGCTTTCTGCCAATTCCTGAACGATACTTTTTAGCTACGCTCAGCATGATCAGTACAAAAATTGTAAGAGCCAATAACATCTGCACCACATTACGGGTGAGAGAGAGGTCGTACACTTTTACCGACTCATCGATGTGGCCATTATCATTAACCGGGTGAATGACGCCTTCTTCTAACTTATACCCTTTGTAAGGTTCATGACCGTGATGGAATTTTGACGACATAAAAATGTCAAGCCCGCGATCCGGAGAATACAATATTACAGGCAAAGGAATGGTCGCATGATGGTCTTTTCCGTCGCTTCCTTTGTAGGTCAAAAAATGATACTCATGCCCGTCAAGGACGTGACCAAATATTATCTCATTAGCATCAAATCCGCCCTTCTCTTGCTCCTTCGTATCAGGTTGTTTTTTATCGTCCTGCAAATGCTCGTCATGCTGAGCCAGTACCTCATTAGAAAAAAATAAACAAAAAAGGCTATAACACAGTATTAATAAGGATTTTACGCGCCGGATATACATACCTGTCCCTAAATTTGGCGCAAAGATAAGGAGGGAGGGTTAAAAAATGGCTGGGATTCTTGAGATTGAGGGGTTTTTCGAGGGTGAATCGCAATTCTATCTACACATCATGATTGATAATATCAAAACCCCGTACAGATCGAGGTTCGATCGTTAAAAAGATTCTGAAACCGGAGCGGTTATTAGGAAAGTTTGAGTAGAACTTAAATCGCTTTGACAGGCAGTTTTTTGGCAAACTGCATCTCATGAAGTTTGCTGTAAAGTCCGCCTTTCGCCAGCAATTCTTCATGTGTGCCCATTTCTTTTATTTCACCTTTATCAAGTACAATGATATTGCTCGCTTTTCGAATCGTCGATAAGCGGTGAGCTATTACAATTGACGTTCGCCCGGCGATCAATTTATCAATTGCTTTTTGAATCAACAATTCACTTTGTGTATCGACAGATGAAGTTGCTTCGTCAAGAATCAATATACCAGGGTTATATAACAATGCACGGATAAATGATAGTAACTGCCGCTGTCCAAGCGATAACGTACTACCTCTTTCCATAACATTGTAGTCATAACCTCCAGGCAGTTCCATTATAAAATCGTGCATGTCGATAAGCTTTGCGGCTTCTATCACCTGCTCTCTCGATATATTTTCGTTGCGGAGTGTTATATTTTCGAGGATCGACCCAGAAAATAAAAACACATCCTGTAGTACAACTCCGATGTTTTTCCGAAGATCATCCAGTTTATATTGTTCGATGTTAACATCGTCCACCTTTATCTCTCCCTTTTGAATATGGTACAACCTATTTATCAAACTTATGATAGAGGTTTTTCCACTTCCCGTGTGTCCCACGATGGCGATCGTCTTCCCTGCATCTACCTTAAAAGAAATATCCTTTAGTACATAGTTTTCATTCGTGTAGGCAAACCACACATTGTTAAACTCGATCTTGCCTTTGATCGAGGAAGGCGAATAATTTCCTTCGGATTTAATATAGTCGTCATTATCCTGCACCTTAAAAACACGATCGCTAGCAACCATACCCATCTGCAGCACATTGAACTTATCCGCGATCACGCGTAAAGGCCTGAATAATAAGTTGAGAAACATGTAAAACGCCATCATTTTTCCAAACAAATTCTCGGCCTGATCTTTAGGCAAATCGAAAGCGTAAGTCGCAGCCCACCAAACCATAAACCCGGTGCCCACGGCAAGAACAATTTCCACGATCGGAAAAAAGACGGAGTAAGCAAAGATTGCTTTGACGTTGGCATTTCTATGTTCGGCATTGATGTTCCTGAACTTGTTGAATTCCCTGTCCTCCGCAGCAAATCCCTGGATGATCTGCATACCCGTGATATGTTCCTGAACAAAAGCATTGAGACTGGCGACAGCATTACGAACTCTTATAAATGATTTATTGACGCTTTCCTTAAATATATAGGTAGCCAAAATTAAAAAAGGGAATGGTGCAAGACTTATCAATGACAAGCGCCAATCAAGAACAAACATGGCAATTACGATCGCTACGATTGATAGCAAATCCGCAATGATCGGGATAAGTCCGTCGGCAAACACATCGTTGATGCGTTCTATATCATCAACTGTACGGGTGGTAAGCGTACCGATCGGCGTTGTATCGAATTGAGAAAGATTAAGACCTAAAATTTTTTTGTATACCCGTACTCGAAGATCCTTCACAACAGTTTGTCCAAGCCAGGCGGTGAGGTATGAGAAATAAAATCTGAAGGCCGATTCAACCAGTAACAGAACGATCTGAATAATAGTGATCCAAATAACAAGTTCCTCCATCCTGATCCTTGTGCTACCCTGGCTATTGACACCATTCTTGATGTAATCATTCACAGTAACCTGGATAAGTATCGGACGTAGCGGTGCGAAAAGTGCTAATAAAATTGCAAGACCAACGGAAATAAAAAATTTCCTTTTGTACGGAGCAGCGTACTGCAATACTCTTCGCAACAACCGAAAATCAAATATCCTCTTTACTGTGGCTTTTTCCGACATAGAAAGGCTATGCTAATTTGCAAATTTGAACATTTGAAGATTTGAAAATTAGCAAATTAAGAAATGCAAAATAGTTAAATACAGGGGCGAACGAGAAAATTAGTACATGTGAAATGGAAAATAAACCAGGAAGAGTGCAAATGTGAAATTTAAAATTCACGTGGCTACATAAAGAATTTAAGATGCATCCAGGCCGTGCCTTGTTACATTTTCAAATTTTCAAATTTTCAAATTTTCAAATTTGCTAGTTTCCCATTGCCTTCCGGTATGCCTTGATAAAAATGGCTCCAAGGTTTTTATATGGAGGGATATAATCGTCGAATTTTTCTTTAGAAGCTTCGTCCCTGAAGCGTCCGCTCAGATCTCGCCAAAGTGGTATCCAGTCAATATTTTTTCCTGCTACCAGCGAATTGTTGATGGCCTGCAAAATTGGCTCATTCACGGTTTTAGTTCCTACCTGCTTGGAAGAAATAATATGGGCGTCTTCACAGATAGAGAGTACTTCATTCAAATTATTATATCCTCCACAGGACCCGAGTATAACAATTCGCGCTGACGGCGCTAGCTGCCTAAGGGTATATTGCAAATGATAACTATGTCCTCTGTGGATTACAATCGTTGGCCTTAAATTCTTTGCTTCCAGGTACTCGGCAAGCTTTTCCTGCGCCTTCTGATCAGGATCGTCGGCACCCAGCAGCGGTTTATTGGCGAAGATCATCACGGGCTTTCCTTTCGTAGACGTGATGCTCACCCAATTAGGGTTTTCAGCAATTTTCCATTCCGGCCTTCCCCGAAACATCGCCATAAAATTGACGTATGAATTTTGCCCGTCCTTGTCTTCATCTCCATAGAAAAAGACCTGTTGAACCACGCGACCTGTATCATCAGTAAGTAAGGCGCGGTCCACGCTATAAACCGGAGGTATTCCCAATTTCTCTGAAAGATTTACTTTCTGCGAAGTATCCGCAGATTCAAAAAGAACCCTTAAGAGGTTATAAATGACAACGCCTCTTTTGTTATCGTTCTGAACATTCCTGTCGTAGTTCCATTGAACCTGCTCAAGGATGTATCGTGCTACTTCTTTATTCTTGTCAACAATACTACTGTAGGAATCCGCTACGTCCACTGACTCTTCGAGTTCTTTCGTATCTTCAAGCCTGATCACGAAGGCTTTCATCATAGTGGTAGCATTGTCCTTATCCATCTTGCTCAGGAAATCGTTCAACGTATTGTAGCCCGCAGCCATTTTAATAAACTTGCGGAAATAGTCGCCATTTACACTTAGCAACAGACTATCTCCCCTTGGAACACTCATCCGTTGGAATATTCGCTTGTACACATTTAGATAACTCGAAGTGTATATTTCATCCTCGCCCAATACGATTAAGTAATATAATTCTTGCGGAGTTAGACCTTCGAGGCGGCGAAACCGTACTCTCTCATCTTCAACGGCGTGGAGCGAATTGATCTCACGTATAAAATATTCTTTTGCCTTTCGGGCCATCATTGTTGTAAGCGTACGCATGCCGTTGACGGTATCCCGGGTTGGCGGCAACATCCGTCCTGCGTATTCCACTCTTGTTTTTACCATCAAACGGTAGTAATCGAGATCATTGCCCTTTACTCTATCAATTTCCTCAAAGCTTATTTTTCCCTTTAGAAGGTTATCAAGAAACGGGAAGTATAATTGGCCGCTCTTGCTGTTGGCCATTTGACCTACAATACGCACGAGGGAGTCAGGATGGTTCCGGATACGGGCTGCGAGCACGTTCCGTCCCGCCGCGTAGTCGTATATTTTATTAATATCCTTATCGGCCGCAATCTTGATAAACTCATTGGCAAAGGGCACATTGGGATTTTTCGAAAGCACAGGAAGTATCTCATCGGGGTGCGATTCGCAATACTTCCTTAACAACAGGGCTCTCGATGCAGCAACTCCCGGATTTACTGTGGGAGACAGAAAACATTCTACCAGGACCTTCCCCACTCCATATTCATTCTTCGCAATAACTGGTTCAATGCTCTCATTTTTTTTGTCCAGCTCCATGCATTCCACAAAAGCCTCGAATAAAGTAGGCGCCATTGATACCGGGAAATCGCGTTTATTCCGGTTAATATTATAGCCTTCCAAAAGTTTTTCGATACTTCTTAGATATTTAACCTTGATTTGCCCGCTTGAAAGAGAGTCGGTTTCAACGTCTTGCTGTAGATTGTCGATTTTCCTAACAAGGGCATCTTCAATTTGCAAGTTCACAGATTCATCAGATGAAAGCTTTAATAATCCTTCGGTATTACAAAGCCTTTTTTGTTGCTTGTCAATTTTATCGTGCCACAGCATACGGTCCATCGACACTCGAAAAGGGTATGCTGTTTGTGCGAGAGCACTGTTAAGCATTATAAAAGCCCCTAAACCACACAATAAAATTCTTTTCATAAAACATTCAATTCCAGTAAAAGAAGCAAAAATACGACCAATTGGTTGTATAAACGGCAAATAACTATCGCCGCGTATGGGTCAGTTAACAATTTCATAATCATGCCAAAGATTGAGGGTGTTCATGTAAAATTAACTTTGCGTAAATTTTTCGTTAATGGATCAAAAGCATAAAAGGATATTGATTGCGGATGATGAACCTGATATCGTGGAAATTGTTCAATATAATCTGGCCAAAGAAGGATACGAAGTTGCTACAGCCAAGGATGGCGACGATGCCCTTACAAAAGCCAAATCACAAAAGCCGGACCTGATAATCCTGGACATAATGATGCCAAAAAGAACCGGTGTTGAAGTATGCGAGATCCTGCGATCCCAACCCGCGTTTAAGGATACACTTATTGTCTTTTTAACTGCACTCAGCGATGAAGGTTCACATGTTAAAGGCCTCGAAATGGGCGGAGATGACTATGTGACAAAACCTATTAGTCCCAAGGTTCTTGTTAGCCGCGTTAATGCATTATTTCGTCGTTTAAGGCAGGAAAAGGAGAATGAGGCTATTAAAATCGATAATCTTGAGATTGACCCCTCTAAATTTGAAGTTACGATTAACGGCAGGGAAGTAGTTTTAGCAAAAAAAGAATTTGAACTGTTATACCTGCTGGCCTCCCGTCCGGGGAGAGTTTTTTTACGCAATGAGATCTTGAATCAAATCTGGGGAAACGACGTGATCGTAGGCGATCGCACGATTGACGTTCATATCCGTAAAGTCCGCCAGAAGTTAGGTGTCGATTGCATTACCACCGTGAAAGGAGTGGGCTATAAATTTGCCTTATGAACGGATCCAACACCATTCTCTTCACTATGTAGTTTCTTTTCCGTTTCGAAATAGCACTCTTCTAAATTGCTAACTTGAGTACATGTTCCCAACAAACAACCTGTCCCCACGGCAGTTAGCAGCTTTCACCTCTTTGTTGTTGTCAGTTCCTGTCGCCATAGGAATCTTTTTTATCACCGCCAGTTGGAAGATCGGATTGGCATCACTTGTAATTATCTGGGCTGGAAGTTTTGGCCTCATACTTTTCACGCTTGAAAAATTTATCTATAGGAAGATCAAGTTGATTTATAAACTGATTCATCAAACGAAGGCGACCCGAAAGGAAGAAATGTATTTCAAATATATATTACCCCAGAAAAGCATAGATGAAGTGAGAGAAGATGTGGAGGCCTGGGGCGAACGTCGAAATGAAGAAATCGAGATGTTGAGAAAGAATGAAGCTTATCGCAAAGAGTTTTTACAAAATCTTGCGCATGAGTTCAAGACACCGATTTTCGCCATACAGGGATATGTAGACACTTTGCTTGATGGCGCTATGGAAGAAGAAGCAGTTAGAAAGAAATTCCTGGAAAACACGGCAAAAAATGCCGACCGCCTTGTTAATCTTGTAAGCGACCTTGACGAGATTTCCAAATTAGAAAGTGGTGAGCAGCTCCTGTACAAACAAATCTTTATAATACAGGATCTAATTCGGGAGATCTTTGATTCGCTATCCATTAATACCCGGGAAAATAATATTAAAGCTGTTATCAAGAAAGGATGTGAGGCACCGGTAAACGTTTTCGCCGATAAGGAAAAGATCAGGCAAGTGCTTATCAATTTGGTTGAGAATGCCTGCAAATATGGAAAAAATCATGGGAACATTGTTGCCAGCGTTTATCGTATAGATGACCTCCATGTTCTCGTTGAAATCAGTGATGACGGTATTGGAATCGAAGAAGAACATTTACCACGCATTTTCGAACGTTTTTATCGAACAGATGCCGCTCGAAGTCGTGATAAAGGGGGAACCGGCCTTGGCCTCGCGATATGCAAACATATCATCGAAGCACATGGTCAGAGTATTCATGTAAGAAGCACACCGGACGTGGGAACTACAATTGGCTTTACGTTGGATTCAAAGCACACTGACGATCATTAACATCTCCACAATGCTCTTCATTTTGCAGGTTTCCCTTTGCGGACCTGTACTTCAGAATAAAGCGTGCCAAGACTTGAGTCCTGGCACGCTTACAGGGAAATCGTTGCTAAGGAATCGGCACCCGTGAAACCGTAAATGGCAAAACGGGTGGAACCGGGTTTGGATTCGCCGGGTTTGGCCGGCGGTTTAACTGGCCGTTGACCACCAATAAGAATTTACCTGCTTTGGCAATGGTTGTATTGAATAACAAGTTCTCGCCAAAGCCATTGCCGACACCTCCGCTTGTATAATCATTACTTAGTGTAACAGGAAATATTTTGTTCAAAGCGTTTCGTGAAACATATAGTGTATTTCCGTCAAGCCATAAGCCATCACCCGAGGTAACGGGAGCATTCAATGTGATTTCAATAATGGCTTTACTGGCTCTATCGATTCGATATAATTTGCCGGAACTTGAAATAACAATGATAAGGTATTTGCCGTCGGGGGTGAGCACAATCCCATTGGCATTGGTACCTGTGGCTGCATACGGTATTTGCTGATTTGTGAAAGTTAACCATTCTTCAATATCACCGGGCGAGCCTGAAACACTGGCGCGATAAATTTTTTGAACTCGGGAGTCTGTAAAGTAAATGTAGTGCTTGTCGAGATCACAGTCGTTCACGAAGCCTGCTCCATAAAGTGTTCTCAAATCCCATATTTTCTCAGACTCTCCGTGTTTATTTATAAGATGAACCTTCCCTTCATCTCCACCGCATACCCACAAACGATCTTTATGATCTAACTTCATTCCGGTACAAAAACTACGGTTCTGCTTAGCACCAGGAGCAAACAATTCGGCCGCAATTGTCCTTACATTGACCCTCACAATATCACCGGTTACCGTGCTACCAGTATAAAACACTCCAGCATATGGGTCATAAGCTATTCCTTCAGGGAAGAACTGTTCCCCTGGGATTGCATATGACTCCTGGGTAACTTCTACTGGTATATCTTTTTCACAAGCTATAAGAAAAGAGAACAAGAACAGGAACAAAGCAGCATGGCGTCGCATAATGGTAGATTTTTGCAGTTCAGAAAAAATGTTTAAAAAAATAATGCCAGCATAGGAGATGATAGGGGCTGTTCGTTCTTGTACTAGTATACGAGAAAATTATTTGTGAGTTGCCTGGTGGT
>DAINQQ010000092.1:0-11398 GCA_036742645.1 Flavitalea sp. | reverse complement strand
CATGCTAACAAAAACTTATTGCCCGTTAGCCTAAAAATGACGAGCTCAGGTATATCGTGATTACGCTCCATGCTCAATTACTCACCATTCACCAATCACTACTCACCACTCAACTAGATGGACGCTACAATGTCATCCGCCAATCCAAAAGACAAGGTCATTCCTGCGCCCCCTAGCGCATTCAAAACATAAATGCCTGGGTCGGGAGAAAAAAAACAATGTGGCTCTCCGTTGACTTGTTTAGTATAGAGCCCGTTCCAGCTTTCAATTAAAGACCAGCTTTTAAATTCAGCGACTTTTTTGAGATAATGAATGATGAGTTCATTAATGAAGATCTTATCAAAGGGATCGTGCGACCGGCCGTATTCATGCGAATCGCCAATAGTCAATTCACCTCTTCCATTTTGTGACACCATAACCTGAATACCGCAGTCAACGTACTCTTTCAATTCATCCATGTACCGTTCCTTTAACTTGGGTAAGGATGGAGCGGCCTTGAAACTATCATAATGAATCAACGAAAGGCCACCGCATAAAGCAGGTCCAATTTGCCATCCTTGAGGCTGAGCAGCCAGGCGCATCATTTGTAACTTGCACTTCGTGAGATTTTGGCTTTGGTATTCGCGGGGATACAATGTTTCCATATCAATGCCACTACACACAAATACAATGTCAGCCTTGTACTTCTCATGTGATCCGATAACAATTTCGTTTTCCGAAATCGACCTAACACATTTACCCCATACAAACTCGATATGGAATTTTTCCCGGAGGTATATTGGCAGAGCCGCAATTGCTTCGCGTGGATCAACAATTATTTCATGGGGACTGAATAAGGCGCCCTTCAAATTTTTTTTGACAACTGCTTCCGACCGACTGGTTACCTGATCGGTCGTAAGGAGTTCAATTCCCCGTTCTTGAGAGAACAAATGAAACAATTCCTGCAATACGATCCATTCATCTTCTTCATGCGCAACATGTAAACTTCCTTTTTCACTGAACCAAAAAGCGCCCTCCCTACCAATTTGCTTCCACATATCACGGCTCCGCAAAGCACGATCATATAATTCTCCGGAAGGCTGGCCTATCGGCCATATCATTCCGAAATTGCGGATGGAAGCGCCTATCGCTCTTTCTGAACGATCGAAAACTTTTACGGTATACCCTTTAATGGCTAATGATCTCGCAACAGCTAATCCAACGATTCCAGCACCAATCACGAGTGCGGATTTTCTCATACGCGTCATTTTTGCAGCTGGTATTTTCGATTGAAATATATAAAAGAGATAACGGTACCGAGACACCCGATCACTGAAAACAGAACGACGCCCTGAGAATAAAAGTCAGACCAATTCAGCTTGACTTTCAAAAGTTCCTTTGTCAACATTACCGATATACTACCAAGATAACCGAACGCATCGGCGATATAGATCAGAAACCCGACATTTCCAGCGATCTTGAATGTGGCAATCAAGCGTTCGAAAAATATGCAGTTGAAGGGGATGTAGGCCATATACAGACCAAGACCTACAAGCTGCATCCACGCTGCCCCGTTGAGAGTACCTCCGACAAATAATGCTGACGAAATTCCGGCAAGCAAAAATCCCAATAGTATTGCCAGGTGTACGATTCTAAAAGCCTTTATATTCTTCCGGATAAGCACCATCATACTAATCATCAGCAGTATGATCAATGAGTTATTGGTTTCCGTTTTCGCAAAGATGGATGAATTGTTTGCAAACCCGAGTTCATTCCAGATGTTCCCCATAAAATTATCCCGAACATCGCGCATGATCGTGAGAAACAAATATGTGATCGTTACTGCGCCAATACCGAATCCAAATTGACGCAGAAATCTTTTCCGGTCTTCCTTCGTCATAGGTATTCTTTTCGTTCTTTCATCCACATCATCCTTATCAGGTCTCGGAATCCTTTCTAACAGGAACAAAAAAAGTATGAGAGGAAATAAGAAAACCAATCCTGTCATGAAGGGCATCCACTGTTCACTCACATTCCATTCGAGTATCAGCCATTTGCCAACTGACCTTGTGAAACCGCCTGCGAAAATGAAGCTTACTGCAAGTACAGATCCTATAAAATCGGTAGCGCGTCTCCCTTCAACATAACTAAACACAATACCCCACATGAACCCAAGCATAAATCCGTTCACAAACAGACAAAGCATACCGAATGGCGCAGGAACTATTGCAAATAATAACAGGCATACCCAGGAAGAACCGATTAGAACGACACTCGTTTTCCATCGTCCAAGCTGCTTTAGCTCGGAAATGAATTTGATTCCCCAAAACTTACTGAACATATATCCTAAGCCCTGGCTAATGATCAGCAGACTTTGATAAGAAATACCAAGGAAAGAAATGCCCTCAAAGGTTGCAACGGTAAAAGGCTTTCGATAGGCATAAATCGAAGCGTAAGAAAGAAATGCAACCAGTGCTGCATATAGGGCAACTAAAATCTGTTTGCGAGAAAAACCGTTTGTAGTTAGAGTTTGTACTGCCAAGTTATTGGATTAAAGCAGGGAGTTCCTTAAGGCTATCAATGATATAATCCGGATCATATCTTTCAAGCTGCTCCCGTGTGTACGCTCCGGTTGTAACACTCACTACCAGGCCACAGCCGGCATTTCGACCTTCCTGCACATCCACCTGCGTATCACCTACCTTAGCCACCTGACCTACTTCTTCAACTCCTAACACATTCATGATCGACCGGATCATAAATGGATGAGGTCTTCCGTGGGGCACTTCATCACTTGAAACAATGTGATCGATGAGATTGCTTTTATCCCAGTTCAACCGGGATATAATTATATCTGTGATCCGCTTCGTAAATCCCGTGTTGAGGCCAACCTTTATACCTTTTCGGTGTAAAGATTCAAATGTTTCCTCAGCATATGGCAGCGGTTGAAGATCGGGATCAGTTTTATAAAAAGATATGATGTTTTGAAGGAATGCGTCATGAATCTTTTCAATCGCTTCGTCAGGATCTTCCTGGTCCGGATAGAACTTTTGCAAAAGTGTTTTAACAGCATCCTTCTTTCTGAAGCCCATCACCTTATTAACTTCAACAACGTCTACATCGTAACCATGCTTTTTAAAGGAATCTATAAACGCAACAGCGATATCTCCTTTATCGGAAACAGTAGTGCCGGCTATATCAAAAACAACTAACTGAATATTGTTCATAAGTAATTTGTGTACCCTCAACCGTTGATTTAATCTTCGCGCAAAGACGCAAAAAAACGTTTCTTCCTTTGTGTCTTTACGTCTTTGCGAGCATATTCCTATTGTTTCCGAAGATGTGTTATCATAAGAGACTTATAGTACTCCAATTCCGGAACAGGCATGTTCTCAATCTTCGCCTCTTCATCCCAGCGACGCATTTTAATAATGAGATCAAAAAGCGGGTACTGCTCGAAAGCCTCGGCTTCATCCTTAGTCATTCGGCCTCCCTGGTACTCCAGCGTTTTCTTACTGGCATCAGACAACTGATGATAGTATTCGGGATCCTTGTAAGTAAGATAGCGCTTCGCTTCAACGTGCGACTCAACAAGTCGAACGACCCTTTTTGAGAAACCCTTACTTTTTAAATAATCCGCACCGATTTCTTCGTGGTCTTTTACTCCATAATCGCCCATTGCCTGGTCGCCTTCGGCGGAAACACAAATGTGGCCAATATCATGTAAGAAAGCTGCGAGAATTACTTCTTCATCGTATCCTTGTTGCGCAGCTAACTGGGCTGATTGGGCCATATGCTCAAGCTGCGAAACTTTTTCGCCAGCGTATTGGTCTCCTCCGTGGTTTTTGTACATGCTGATGATTTCTTCGGCTACTTGCAATGATTGACTTGAATTCATTCTTTAGAAATTAAAAGTTAATTGAAGCCAGGCACTTCGACCATAGCCATTGATTCCCGAACCATGCGTACGATAGTCTTCATTAAATATATTTTGCACTCCAAGGTTTAATCTGATCAGTGGCAATTGATACCATGCATACACATTTAATAGATTCCATCCGGGTGTACCGCCCTTTGGAATACGGTTATCATCTTTGTCGCCCTGTGAAACGCGATCTTGTTTTGAAGCGAACATCCATTCAACGGCTGCAAACATTCGACGCCGATTCCAGGTAGTTAACAGCCGGCCATTGAGAGGAGGAATCCGCCGCAAAGGCTCTCCAGTTGTAACATTTTGCCCGTATGAATATGCTATGCTGCCAATGAAGTTAAACTCATTACTGAGTTGACATTTTAATTCGGATTCCAAACCTTTGATGTAAGCTTCCTCAACGTTTTCCTTCTTATAGACCTGGTAGCCGTTCACCGTCGAGCCATCAACTTTAATCCGTGTAATAAGATTATTTAATCTCATATAATATGCCGCCACCGTTCCGCTCAACCTTTTCGTTTTAAACTTATATCCTGCCTCTGCATGCTGGGATTTCTCGGGCCTGAGATCTACTGACGGAATCTCGTAACGAAAATCAACAATTCCCAGCGTACCCATATCATCAACATTCGGTGCCCTGTAACCATTGCTGAAAGTAATGTAAAAATTATGATGCTGGTGAATGCTGTACATGACCCCCAGGTTCCCAACTAATGCCTGGGGTTTTGTTTTCACATTGCCAAGTGTTGTGTCTGAAATAAGAATATCGAATTTGTTGTATCGCAGACCTGCATCGATATACCACCTTCTTAAATTGAAATGATGCAGTGTATATAGAGAGTAATTACCATACTTTGAATTATCGGGATATAAGCCCCTTAAATCGGTTACAGATCCGCTTTGGATGTTGATATCCTGTCTTCCACTTGACACTTTATCATGATACAATTCGATACCAGAGTTGGCTGTCCAGATTTCGTTGAATTGTGAAAGGGCGTCGATGGTAAATCCTACCGTGTTGATACCGTCATTCTCTTTACGTAGCGTATTGCTTCCATTTTTTCTGCTATTTCGCCCCTCCCGGGTTTTCTGCCATGACCCGATTATTTCAATTTCTTTTATCCATTCCTTGGTCGCCCGCACATTCAACCTGGCATAAGCAAGAGAACGTTTTTGCGGATCAAATTCGTTCAATGCAAAATTTTCAAGTTTTAATTTATGATACACAGGTACGTTGAATTGTTCCAAAAACTGGTAAGCCAGTGTAAGCTGCATATTTTTTCGAAGAGCCATCTTCGCTTTGGTATCAAAAGACCATTCTTTATAACCAGATAGAGATTGAATGCCTGTGCTGTCTCCTCCGATGAGATCTCCAAAATCCCGGTATGCTGCTCCAGCGGCAAAACCGAAATCCCTCGAAGTGTAACTGAGATCACCACGTGCAGTCTTCTCCATGTTACCCGTCATATATTTCCCGATCAGGCTACCGTGCAACGAAGATTCGTCAGCTGAAAGAGCAGGATCTTTGGTAATCACATGAATTACGCCCCCCAGTGCATCGGAGCCATATTGAACCGATCCTGTTCCTTTCGCTACCTCAATACGATTGATCGTGTATGCGTCAATGGTATTGAGGTATTGATTTGGCCCATATCGGAATGTTGAATTATTTACCCTGATGCCATCAACCAATATCAGTGTCTGGTTACCTGTCAGGCCTCTAATAAATGGCGAACCGCCGCCATGATTTGTCTTCTGAACAAATACGCCATTGATACCCGACAACGCCTCAGGCGTTGTGCGTGGGTTAAAATTTTTTAAATACTGTTGGTTGACGCTCTGTACAGAATAAGGAACGAATAGTTCTTTTTGCTTTGAACGCTGAGCTGTTATGACAACTTCATCCAGCGATTTTCCGGAAGTATCGCTCTGGGAAAAACAAGGGATACAGAAAAAAACAATTCCTAAAGAGAAGACACTCCGCATGCTCATTTATTTTTTACTGGTTTAGTCTTTTTCTCCTTTTCGACCTCTCTCTCTTCTTCTTCTTCGTCATCATTGTCGGTTATTTTAATGAAGGCGCTTCGCCGGGGTGCAGGCATTTCGGATTCTTCTCCTTTTACTGCTTTCCAAATCACTTCGCTGAAGATCAGATCGGGAATACGATCTTCCTGTGAAAAATCAAAGTCCATGCTTTTAATAGCGCTTGCTGTAGTGGCGGTATTTTTGTCGTCAAGATTAATATTCGAAGCCACCGAATTAAAGGGTGTGAGATCGGCAGAACCTGTGAAACAACGCCACATCGGTGTTGCAGCAGCATCATACTGACTCATTGGTCGCAAACCTAATATCAATTCAATGGTTCGTAGCATGGAGGAAGTTGAATACATCGTGTGATCTACGAACTTTCTTTTTACGTACGGACCGGCGACATAAGCAGTAGTGCGATGCGCATCCACATGGTCAGGACCGTTCTGCGCATCATCTTCAACAATAAATACCACGCTTTCTTTCCAAACAGGAGACTTCGATAAATACTCAACAAACAATCCAACTGCCCAATCATTGTCTGCTACGTGAGCAAAAGGCGTCGGCATACCGATCCGCTGACCCTGGGTATGATCGTTAATAAATCTGAGTGAGTTAAACTGAGGCAAAGCATTAGCAGCAACTAATGAATCAAATTCCCTTTTCCATTGATTAAACCTTGTGGTGTCTCTCACAGATTCGTCCCAACTCGTGAAGTAGGGACAAAAGTGCCCCTCAAGAGCAGGAATGTTCGCTTTGTAATTATCAGCAAACTCTCCGTATGTTCTATACGTCACACCAGCACGCTTGCAGTAATCCCAAATAAATCCGTCTTTAGGATTTGCGATTGTCCTTTTTGCTTCACCCGCATAGCTACCTCCCCTATCTCCATAATCCGTAGGCCAGTTTTTCTCGAGATAATCGGTCGCATTCGCTGATGTGCTCCAGTTATGTCCATCAGAGCTTACTTCTCCATCAACATAGAAATTATCCAGCAAAACAAACTCCCGCGCAAGCTTGTGTTGATTGGGAGTGATTCTTTCTCCAAATAAAACCAGACTGGTATCGCCATTACCCTCAGGCATATCACCAAGCACCTGATCGTAGGTCCTGTTTTCTTTAATGATATAGAATACATGCCTGATTGGTGAAGGCTCGCCAACTTTCATTGGAATTGGATTGCCAGCTTCGCCCTCGGCGTTTAGTTCTTTTTCCTTCGTGTATGGGGTATTGGCATAAACCTGCGTAGAGTATAAAGAAAGTCTTTCATCGTTCGGCTCATCGATGATGGACATAGTGCCCTTCATCAGCCCGCCGATATATTCCGTTTTCTTGTTAGCAGCGCTGTCTCCCTTCTGATAAATTACATTTTGCGTACGCCTTACAGGATTGGGACCGTTTGGATTTGCAAAAGAAGAAAAGCCCTTACCGTTTGTTACAAAAAGTTTCTTATTGATCACTTTCACATTCGTTGGATACCATCCGACCGGGATAAATCCCTTTGATTTACTTCGGCCCGGCAGCGTAACATCAAACACAGCGAGGCAATTGTTATCCGCATTTGCGATATACAACGATCTTTCATCCCCAGACAGGGCCAATCCATTACTGGTTGAGCCGGCCGGTGCGTTGGGATATAAGGCAGCGTTCAAAACTTCCAAGGCCTTGCGTTGCTTTACATCAATCACAGAAACACTATTATCATTTGCATTCGCTACAAATAAATATTGCCCATTTTTTGTCAACAACAATTCGTTGGGATGATCACCCACTGATATTTCAGCTATCATCTTTCGTTGCGCCGCTCCAAATATTAATACCTTGCGCCCGCCCCACAAAGAAATATATAGTTCCTTTTTATCCGGCGACAACAAGCAAGCGTATGCTTCCGCTTCTAACGAATCTCTTTGAATAATTTGCTTTGTCCGAAGGTTTACAAGATATAAGGAATTGTTTTCTTTCGTTACGACATACAGCGTCTTGGATGCATCGTCGATCGCAATTCCCGAAGGTGAAATTGCCACAGGCCATTTTTTTCCAAGTTGGATGGTGTCTTTCAACTGCAGTTTGCGGTTGGTAATTGCATATTTCAGTATCCAGTTATCATTGCCTCCCGATACGTACACGAACTTTTCATCGGCACTGAAGGCAAGGCCATACCACGACTTCGGGATGACTACATTATCAAGGACCCTTTCATTTTTTGTATCGATCAACTGTATACTTTGAACACTTTGTCCATTATTGGTAACCGCAATCAATTGTTTGGAAGGAGATACAGCAATGTTTAACGGCAGGTCGCCGAGCGGCAATGAGCGGCCGGCAGGAGAAAGTTTCCAACCATTAGGGAGTGTTACCTGTTTCTTGCCTGCTGTATTTTGAGGAGCAGGCTTTTGAGCAAGGAGGGAAACTGCACATAATGAAACAGTAACAGTTGAAAGTATTTTAAGGAGCATCGTTATCAATTTGTTGTTTATAATGATCTGCGCGTTGTTCATCTTCATCATCCATCTTTGGACCCTGCATAATTTTTCGCCACTCTATATTTTTGTTGTAGCGATCCATTGCCTTTTGTGGATCGAACACTCGTTTATCAGGAAAGACAAGTGAATAAGGCCTGACGTCCGGCTTGTCAGAAAAAAAATCCTGAAGCAGTGAGGCGGTAACATCATATTGATTCACATATCCCACTCCCAAAATGTTATAAATAACCTTGAGCACCGAACCAAAGTTTGCGTGCTTGTGCGATGTATAACCTCTTTTTACATAAGGACCAGCCATCATCAATATGCTGCGATGTGCATCGATATGGTCTACGCCACCTTGAGGATCATCTTCAACAATAATCACCAGCATATTTTTCCAGTACGGTGTACGAGATAAAAAGTGAAGAATGCGGCCGACCGCAATATCATTATCTGCCATGTAAGAATGGCGGTAAGGATAACCGTCCTGTGGCCTTGGTGCGGCGCTATGATCATTGGGTACTTGCATCGTGATAAGCTGCGGCATTTTCTCTTTTCCTTTCAACCAAAGTTTTGTGAATTCCGATTCAAACTGATCCATCCGGAATTGATCAGGAATGTTCGTGTTATAGCCGGCATAATTGTGACTTGTCCGTGAATACAAAGCTTTCTGCATAGGCACCATAACTCCATGGGCCGCTCCTGTTAGTGTATCGTCCCATTCTTCCCGTACATGCGCAGTTTCATTTGCTTCGCCAAAATTGTAAAATGAGATATCATTTCTTTCAAGAGCTTCCCACAGTCCTCCGATCTCTGCATAATCTTCCGGATCGATGCTACCGGTCGATCCCGGAAAGCGGCGTCCTGGTGCGTTTGAAAACACTTTTGAAGTTTTGCTTACGCTCGAATTCGTTTCCACCCATTCATTTGGTATAACTCCCATCATCCAGTGATGACCATGAATAGATGCGTCGCTATCACAATGAAAGTTATCAGAGAACGCAAATTCAACGGCCAGTTTCAAATGGTTGGGCATTACATCGGCATTGGTAATCGTATCCTTCTGATCGATTATTGTGACATTGTTACCATACTTCGCAAGTGTAGGATCGCCCTTTCCTGTCGGAAGCTGGCCTAGCACTTCATCATAGGTTCTGTTTTCTTTTGTAATATAAACGATATGCTTAATCGGGCTTTTTCGTAAACCTGGTAGCGGAGGCAGTGGATTGGTAACATTGTCATTGATAATAGCGCTCTTCAAAGTGTTGCTGATAGCCTGCTTTGTATAAGACGTGAGTTGTTTTGCATCAGGGATAGCGATTTTATGAAAACTTCCTAGCTGTATATCTCCAATATATGTTCCCTGTGGCGGCTTAACAAAGTCTTTACCGCCATTCGGACCAGCACCAAATCCCCGGCAAGTAATAACATAGATTTGTTTTTCATCGTTGGACAATTGCACTCTTGCCGGTCCCCACCCGGTTGGGATAAGCCCTTTTGTTCTTTTCGATGGCACATCAACGACAGCAATAGCGTTAAATCCCAACAAAGCGACGTATAACTCTTTTTCATCTTTGCTCAGTGTGATACCAAACGGCAACAGTCCGCGATATTTATCAATCCGCGCATCTGTTTTGATCTGAATATGTCCAAGTAATTTGCGGTTCTTATAATCTATCACCGAAATATTATCATTGGTTGCGTTCGATACATAGGCGAACTGGCTACCGACCGCAATGGAGTTCGGGCTCGCTCCACCCACAACTTCAGCATCTTCAATCATCTGTCCAATCTGATGCCCGGTCTTAAACCGGTCCATGACTTTATTTGTGGACAGATCGATTGTATAAACACTCATTGCCTCAGGAGCGTGCGGGCTTCCGACTCCGGGGATTTTTCGTCCTTCGACGACCGTTCCTTCAATAGATTCCTTAGTATTATTTCCATAGGGATGCCTCGAAATTAGAAGCGAATCATAATTCTGCGGTGTCGCGCCTTCGATCAGCGGGTACTCATACATTCCCACATTGGCAACGAAAGCAATTTTTTTATCCGGACTTATTGCAAGACCAAAAGGCTGACGTCCGGTGTTTATCGAGGCAGTAATTTTCCTTGTGCTAAGGTCGATTCGAACCAAACGAAAATTTCCTCGGTCGAGAACAAGTAACTCATTTTTGCTTTCGTTAATGAGCAGGTCCGATGTGAAACTATCATCGAAAGTTTCCCCGCTTACTGTTGCGTTGAGTGAGATTGAGTCTACACGCTGAAACTTTTCGATATCGTAAATGATCACTGCTCCGTTGTCGCCGCCACTTAAAAAAACGGATTTGGAGTCCGGTGCAAATGCCACTCCGAGGAAGGATCCGTTCGATAGTGGGGAGATGATTTTCCCATCGTAAGAGGGGACCCTGGTGTGTTCGAGTGTGGTAAGATTGATGACTGTAAACACCCCATTGTGTAATGTAACCGCCTTACGTTTGTCGGGCGAAATTGCCATGCCAAAAGGATCATGTGTAATGCGTATTGTAGTTCCGGCAGGAGTTACAAAGCGACCACTTGGAAGAATAGAAATTCCAGCAGTATCAATCTTTGAATACTGATTCCCCGCAGGCACAGTTAATATATTCACAGACTTCGGCTGGCCATTGGCCGGGGTATAACTGAAAGATAGAATTAAATAAAAACCAATCCCCGTAAAAAAATATCTCATGTAAGCAGTAGTTGGGGCAGAAAGTTAATTAAAAAAAGGGCGAAACTTAGAGAAAGCTTCGCCGATTTCAACTTTGGTAATTGGTGATTGCTTAAAGCTTCATTATTGATTATTTGATCAGCCACATTTCTGCGTTGATGTCATCGTTGCTTCGAAATTGCGCCTACACGGCCCCTCCAATTCATACTATTCGTTGTTTGCTCGCTGGCAGGGTACTGAAGTCTTTTCGGCATGCGACCACTATGGTTAATTGGGTTGGGTTCCCCCGCCTATGCAGGGAGATTA
>DAINQQ010000091.1:2148-21191 GCA_036742645.1 Flavitalea sp. | reverse complement strand
GTTTGCGAACTGTTGTTGGCATAGTCGATCTTGTTATTCGTATTGATCTTTACGCTCTTTAATATTTGCATCTTTCCGTCTGGCCATCGTATAACCACCGAATCAATTTGCGGAGACGGAAGGCCGGTATGCAGTGGAACGTGCATTGCGCTTTGATATCCATGCACCGGGTAATTTTCGAGATGCACGTTTCCCTTTGGTGTAAAAACATTTATTACCGCGCCGAGGGCGTAACTATTCTGCGAGTGACCCTTAAGAGAAAATTGCACCCAATTTCCACCTTGAGAATTTTCTACCAGCATGTTTCGGCATACTTCCGCAGGCGCATTTAAATGATTAATGACGAGATCAAGATCACCATCATTATCAAGGTCAGCACAGGCGACCCCATTGGAAAGTGTTTGTTTATCAAATCCAGCCTGCAATGAAACATCGGAGAATTGAAGCCCCCCCTGGCCTCCTTCCCCGGGGACCTGGTTGCCATTATTCAAATACAAATAATCGTGAATGGGAGTAACAGGAATGCCCTGCAACATCCTGAACATATTATCGCTGGTTTCTCCCCGCAAAAATTTCAAGCGTTCATTCGCGTAGAATTTTACGAAGTCGCGATTGGTCATGTCGCGGCCATATCCATTCGTGATAAAAATATCCTTGTAGCCATCATTATTGAAATCCATGAGTAGCGAGCCCCAACTCCAGTCAGTACAATACACTCCGCTTAGTTGTCCAATCTCACTGAATGTGCCATTACCATTGTTAAGCTGTAACATATTTCTCATCAACTGGTGATAGAAGCCGTTTTGAACCTGGTTATTGTACAATTCATAGTTGTCGGGCATGTAAAGAAGTTTCTGCCTCCTGTTATCTTCCGGTAACATGTCGAGTGTGAACACATCTGTCCATCCATCATTATTAATATCCGCGACATCGCAACCCATCGAAAAATTGGAAAGGTGTCCAAACATCTCCTTTAATTGTTCTGAAAAAGTACCATCGCCATTATTGATATACAGGTAATCTTCTTCCACGTAATCGTTCGTCACGTAGAGATCAGGCCATCCGTCGTTGTTGATATCACTTACCGAAACACCAAGTCCGTAGCCTAACGGATTCGAAATAATTCCAGCTTGTTGTGTAACCTCTGTGAATGTGTTCTTGTCATTCCTGTAAAGACGGTCACCCGCATCAGGATCGACCATTTTCTTTACGAATGCTGCATCGAAATTGCGCAGGTTTTTATTATTGTGATTGATGACAAATAAATCGAGGTCATTATCGCGATCGTAGTCAAAAAAAACAGCCTGAGTGGAATATCCCGGATCGGCAACACCCATTTTCGCAGCGCTTTCCGTAAAAGTGAGATCACCATTGTTGAGGTACAATTCATTCCTTCTTTGTTCTTCCTCCAAAGGACCCGAGTAGCACAAATAAATATCGAGTAGTCCATCTCCGTTAACATCTGCGATACTGACGCCGGTTTTCCATCCTCTTTTTCCTCCCACACCTGCTTTCGCAGTAATGTCTTCAAATTGCAAATTTCCTTTATTTAGGTATAGTCTTGCAGGCTGCATGTTGGCGGAAAAGTAAATATCAACCAGGCCGTCGTTATTAAAATCAGCTAATCCAACACCACCACCGTTATAAAAATATTCGTAGGTAATGATATTCAGGCTGGGTGATTCTTTTAGAATGTTACCAAAATTGATCCCACTCTCGCTGGAGGAAAGTGGTTTGAATAAAGTGGGCGTAGGCTTTTGAGCATACGCCGGGTAACACATAACCAATAGTAGCAACAGGTATTGCGAGCCTTTTTTCATACAGCGGAAAAAGAAATATAGCAATTCGGACAAGGGGTTAGAATTGCGGTTTTAATTTAGTATTTCTGGTTTAGCCCACCAAACGGTTATTTTGAAAAATATATGCGGCGACCTGGAAATGTACAATTTACGATGTAAGATGTCAGTAAGAAATATAAAGTTTCGCAACCAACGTTAAGTTTTGTACTTCTAATTGACCCCAATCTAATTCATCCAACCAGTATAAACCTTCTTCATTGTCTCTACCTTCCCGGCATCTTCTGCTACAGAATTACTGGTAAACATCATTACACCGGTAGCCTCTGCCCCGGTTCCATATCGCAGCACCTTTTCAAATTCGGTTGCGGAAATAGTATTCGGATCATTGTGCGATTGTACAATTGGCCAGACTTTCGGAAAACTGCCTGCTTTAATATTCAATTGCTTACAGAACCATTCGATATTTTCCTTTACCCACTCCGGATCTTTAGCCATTCTTCCGTGATAAACCATGGGTGAAAATACATCTACCGTTTTCTTGAGCATTTCATAATCGAGTCCGAGTATCCGGCGGCGGGCTCCGTCGAAATCGCCATCGTTCCAGGGGCAGTGATAAACCCCTAGTAAAGCTGCAGGTTTTTCCTGTTTCAAGGTCGTTTTGAAATCCCTTACCCAGCCGGCAATAACTGAACATCTCCAATCTCGCCACTTCTTATTATGATTTCGAAGTATCCATTCAGCTTTTTCAGATGTCCTTTCTTCCGGGATCTTTATGTCGGTAGCCGTTTGAAAACTGGCAAGACAATATTCGCAAAAACATGTCTCAGGAAGAATAGGATTCGCGTCTTCAAATTGGGCATGCCAGTGCAGGTAGTCCATCCAAACGCCGTCGATATCAAATTCCCGCAGCAACTTTTTGAGCTCATTAATCCTGTGTTCTTTAAACCCGGGGTCTGTTGGACATACTCCCATAAACCATGTCGCCTGCTTCACTTTTTGCCCGGTATTGTCAATAGCCCATGCTTCAGGGTATTCTTCCACATAATTTTTACCATTGAGTGTCGCAAATTCTGCAAACACCCTGGCTCCCTCAGCCTTCGCCCGTTTTATCATGGTTTCGTTAATCGACCGATGATGTATAAAAATTGCATTCACGCCGAGTTGGTCAAGCCGAAGATTTTTTTCCCAGAAAGCATTTGGGCTGCCGTAAATCCCCCGGATCTCGATTTTTTTTGGATCATTGGAGCCGCTGATTTCTTTCCTGCCAATAAGAAAGCCGGAGAACAGTATCAATGTCCAGAACAAAACAATCGAGGTGATACGCATCTTCCCGAAGTGGTTTAATCAGAAAGTTATCCTATGTGACCCTATGATCTATGTGCCTATGTGGTAAAATTTACGCCTGAGACCCGGAACCCAGAATTCAGAATCCTGGTTAATAATTCGATGATCCGCTTTCTTAGTTCGAAGTTCTGAATTCTGGATCCTAAATTCCGAATTCTGACCCATGATTCGTCCTGACTCCCCACTCCTGACTCTTGACTCCTGACTCAGTTCTTCCCAGCTCCCTGCTTAACCATTGTATCAATCGCGGCCAGTAAGGATTGATTGCCCTCAGCATCTCCCAGCAACTGCCAGATCATAATTCCGCCCGCCTCCTTAAGAGCTAACGCAGTTTTGTTTTTTATGGTTGGCAAGCCGTTATAATATATGGTGCCGCCGCCGTCCGGTACAAATTCATCCTTTTGATCTGATCCCGGGAATTTTGTAATGATGTCCCTGTACGACATACTTTGCCCATATTTTGTACCAAAGCCATAACCATAGAATGGAATTCCGAGGCTGATTTTTTGCTTTGGAACCCTCCGGGTATTCGTCCAGTAGCTAAGGTCTTCGACAGCTTTGTCGTATGTTGAATGCGGACCCGGTTGATTTGGCCTCCATGGACCTGTCTGGTCATAAGACATGACATTGATGAAATCAAATTTTTCCAACGCGGCATCACTTATTAATTGTCCATTCCAGGTCGCCAGCGCGGCGGTCAACAATTTATTAATTGCTTTTAATTCTGCTGCAAGACCGGTAACAAAATGCTGGTAGTTTGTATCAATGTTATCGTTTTCAATATCGACGTCGAGACCATCCAGCTCGTGATCAATGACAAGTTGTGTTAATTTCCCAATGAATATTTTTCGATTGGTATCAGAGAGCACACGCGAGTAATAAGGATTGTGTGAGCCGCCTCCAATAGAAGCCAATACCTTTACGTTATATTGATGTGCTTTTTTAAGGAGCGAATCAAATCCTATGGGAATCTTTATATTACCAAGGGAGTCAGGATTGATAAAGGCGATATTTAAGTGGGTTATTCTTTGAAAAGAAATTTGATTAAAGTCGGGTACTGTACTTCCGAGCGGTACATATCCCACCACCCTGAATTGGGAAAAGGCGATTGCCGAAACCAAAAAGAAGGCTATTACAAATGCAATTTTCAAAGTCACTGATTTTAGTATCTCCCGGTGTTTAATGAATTTGAGAGGCCCCGACCTGTAAATTAAGTGATCCTGCAGATTCTATGCAGATAAGGCAGCTAAAATATTAAGTTTCTCGTAACTGGATTAAGTCTACAATTTTGAATATCTGTTTGTATTTTACACTGAAACTTTGCGTATGTTCAGGCTTTTTGTTTTGGCTTTCGTCGTTTTAGGATTGACCTCATGTTCAAAGAGTGATAATAGCCCGTCGGTATCTCCCATTCCGGATGTCATTAATGGTGCTGTGATAAGTTTCAGGGCAACTCCCTTAAATATTACAACGCCTGATAAAAGTTTTATTGAGGTCTCGATGCAAAATGTAAGGTATATGGTCACATTAAATGCCGTTCCACAGTCACAATCAAATGCTTTGGTATTGTTTGCAACCGATACCGTATTGGTGGATGATAGCAAGGAATTTGCAAACCTGGGAAAGGACGCGATTGCTTATCACCCGGTTTCCGGCAATGAAATAACCATCAGGTTTAATGATGGCAGAAAGATATTCGCATATTTTGATTTTAATACTGATTTTGGTGGCACCTTTGGTGAAGCCTTGATATCGACCTGGCGGGTACCTAATGATCCTGCGAAGCCGACTCAGAAGGCAAGAGATGATTTAAAGAACTTTCTAAGTCGATATAATGATGCAGATGGCACCGGTCCAGGCATTTCTCCTACTTATTTCTTTGTAGACGTTTCGAAACTTTAATTTCTTTGCGGCCACCTGATTTTGGAATTTAAGAACCCACAATTCATATCACCTGCCATTTTTCTTCAAAGCCATTAGCATTAACAATAACCTGGTTGTGGGATCATCATTGTTTGCAGTTGCCGGTTGATCGTTGAATACCTGTTTTGCCCACAAAAAACTTTTATTGTCAGGTGACTTTGCAATTTGTTCATCTAACCACTGATTTGCTGCACTCTGTTGGGATGTTTCTTTTATTGCCCATGCACTGACAAGGTGATTTGCAGGCAAAAAATTTCTGATACCATTATCAACCCGTGGTACAAATTGTATCACTTCCTTTAATGCCCTTTCTGCTTCCTCCGCATTTTTCAATTGGACATAACATAAATAACTCATCCAGGCTTCCAATCTCGTATCAATGTCTTCGTCATAAGGTTTACCTACTCCAAGATTTTCCGGCCATAGTTTCGCTTCGTTGATCTTTTGTAAAGCATTTTTATAGTTGTGGAGGCTCATCTCCTGCAGAGCGATAGTAAGTTTCGTTTCACGGTATAATTCCCTACCATCAGTTGCACCTTCAAATGGAATGATAGAAAGTTTTGAAAGAAGTTTTTCGCATTCCTTATATCGTTTGTTCAATAACAAAGTTTTCGCGTAGAGCATGCCTATCACATAGTTTCCAGGATGCTTTTGATAATAAGATCCTGAAATGGATAAAGCTTTTTGATTTTCGTGAAAATTAATGTAATGATTAGCCAGTAATTTATGGTACCTCCATTCCTCCTGATCTATTTGCATTGCTTTCTTCAAATCAAGTTCAGCCTGTACGGAATCATCCTGCATTAATTCGCCCCTGGCAGCATAAAAAGGCGCAAAATCCGGGACCGTATTCAACCCCATGAATAATTTTTTGCTCTCTGTAACGCGGTTCTTTTCTTTGAATATCAAAGCCAGGTAATACTCAGGCTTCCATGAATCTGATTTTGTAGCAGCCCATTCCAGTACTTCAATCATCTCAGAACGGAAGGGAAATACAAGCAGCGGAGAAAGTTGATCCGCCTTTTGTAGGGACGGTGAGTAATCCTGATTCTTTTTATTCTGTATCCAGGCCAGTAAATAATACCCAACAGGCGATTCCGGCGAAGACCTCAACACCTGTTCCGCTTCCTCCCAAAGACCTTTGTTGGTGTACGTCATCGTCAACTCCAGGTAAGATTCATGAGGCAACTCATTTTGGAAAATACTGTTGAGTGTTTGCCCAGCCACTTTATTACTGAAATACTTTTCAGCTTTTACAAATGCATTCAATGCATTCATTGATTCAATCACACCAATGACTTTTTCGGCTTTGTTAGTTTCTTTCAGATACCTGAAACATATCGCCTGCAACTGGTAAGCAGTAAGATTATACCGGTTAAAATCCAAAGCCTTTGTTGCGTATGCTAATGACAGGCTATAATTTTTTTTCTTTAAATAAATCTGACTTAATTCCGTATACGCGGCACTACGGAATGTAACAGATAATGCCGCAAGAGTAAAGCCATCCATCGCATTATTAATATCACCCAATTGCAGGGCGGCTAACCCATAGAAATAATTCGCCGCACCATCGTGCGTATCGATGCTTAGTGCTTTTTTAGCCAGGTCAAATGCTTCAGTGAATTGGTTGTTGCGATACCTGAGCTCTGCCATCTTTACAAGTGCCGGGAGGTAATTGTGATCCTTAGCCAAAGCATCTGTTAATTTCTTTTCAGCCTGTACAAAGAGTTTTTGATCCATATATTCCTTACCCTGTAAATACAACCCATATGTCGTATTCCAATCAAAATCGTTAGGCGCTTCTTTAGGTCGGGCCAATATACCTGAGTCAGGATTTGCTGCCCATACTAACTTTTGACCGACCTGAATGGTAAGTTTTTTTTCATCGACAGAGACTTTTAGCGAATCGACGAATGTCTTTAAGGGCGTGAACTCAAATGCTTTATTGTAGATAATTTTTTCTCCGTCTTTGATGACTATAGCTTCGTTTATGAACTGTACCGGGGAGAAATAAATCTTTAGCCATCCATTTTCATTTTTCAGATTTAGCGCTCCATAGTTATTTGCCGTAACAAATCCCTTTGTTTGTAAAACAGGATACCAATATTCCATCCACAGATCAGTTGCATAAGGAGCAAAACTGTGATGTTTGAATGGCGTGTAGGTGCTTCCTTCAGCATTTTGGTTAAACAACCGTCCTGATTGAACTTCTACATATTGTCCGTCAGTATCTGTTAACAGTTTTTCCCAAATCATTCCTTGTCCGGATAAACCCCAAATCCAGATTTTTTTTCCCGGCTTATCATCCTGTGGGGCATATCTAACCATCCCGAAATTGTCATCGTGCCAGTAGCCCCCGAAAAAATCAGTGTATTTGCCAAACACATGGTACGACTTATACCCCCCAAAATCATTCTCTTCATAAAAAGAAATCCTTTTATTATTTTTCTTATTGATTGGCCAGTCATCAAATTCTCCTTCATGACCTATGTAGTGAGTTCCAGGATAGATGAATTCGAGGTTTCCTTTTGCCTTTAGGCCTGTATTCATCCAATGATAATACGGTTGTTCTATGGAGGTAGGATTATGCCATAAAGAGTTTGTTGTGAAATAGGCTTTATCTTTTGGAAGGTTAATGTCAATTTGCCAATTCGTCCTTGTAAGGAGGTCCAATACACCAAGGACACAGCTCACGCTTCCATCCATATTTTTTTTGGTTGTGTAATCGACCGGCGTTGCGCAGTTGGGAGTGTGCCCAATGATCCCGTAATTAGCTTCAAGTCCTCCGCTGGTCCATGGTCCTCTCATGGCAACATCACGGAATTTCACGACATGATTAAAATAAATGAATGGCTGGCCGGTCGATTTTTCTATGGCGGTCCAGATCTTACCTCCAACTTCAGGTAAGATCATTACTTTAATATAGTCGTTTTCCAATTCTACAACCTTCCATTCTTTTTGTATAGCCTTATTTGTAAATCCATCATAACGGAAGTAGGGATAGATTTTTGTAAATGAGGGGATAGGATTAGGATCCGAAAAAGGATAGGTAGTGAAAACCTTTTTATATTCTTTAATTGTGGAAGGAGATTGCGCTTTCAACCCTACAGAAACGGACTGGCAAAACAAAATCGTAATGAATGTGAATACCATTGTGCGCATTTATCAACTTTTTATTTTCTAATTTAAATCGGTCAATTGTGTGTTGAATTGCAGTTACCCACTCTCTCCATTTGCACGATCATGCATTTTTTTCTTAACTACATCGGCAGGATACCTCAAAGCGATTTTCCTGATCTCATAACTAAACTCTGTAAACGTTTCTTCCCATAGTTTTGCTTCTTCAGGAGTATATTCATAAAAACCTTTTGCATTTGCAACACCACGTCCGCCTGCCTTAACGATGTTGTCAATCAACTCGGGAACTTCAGTGGAATTTGATAACGTTGGAAACAGGTCTTTCATCACCGTATGGTAGGCCGGCACGCCGGTGAGATCCATCCAGCGGAACACGCCCGCAAGCGTCATCCAGTATCCGGCATTGTTACGGCATGCCCTGTCGACGTCTTCTATAGTTGCATATCCATTTTCAACAAGATAAAACGCCTCCCGGTACAGCGCATACATGAGGCGGTTTGTGATGAACCCACGAATATCTTTACGTACCAGAGTTGGTTCTTTGCCCCAGTGATGAGAAATTGCATATAAGTACTCACCTTTTGTAATGTCGCTTAATTCACCGCAAATAATTTCCAGGAAACGGGTTGTATGTGAAGGTTCTGACCAATGCAATCCAAAAAAACGATGCGGGAAGGAGGTCTGTTTTTGCAGGATGCTGATTGGAATGGCAGATGTATTACTGGCAAGTATCGCATTATTGTCGATGACGGTTTCAATTTTCTGGTAGACTGATTTTTTGATTTCCAGGTTTTCCAGGGTACATTCAATTACAATTTTGCAATCTCTAAGAAGTGAATAGTCTTCCGTGATCACAACCTTCTCCAGGTAATTCTTTGGAGGTTGGCCTATCAGCTCTTCCATATAAGCTCTTGATAAATGATCTTCAATTCTTTTTCCTGCATTGGCAACATCTGTCGGGATTGGTGCAACCGCAATTACCGGGTGACCCGCGATAGCCAGGCATGTAGCAATACTGCAACCCATCAACCCAAGGCCAACAACTCCTACCGGGACATCCGTTACTTCTTTCAATTCAGTCATCGAAGTAAATTTAAAATTGTAAAAATGATCTTCAATATGTTGCCCTGCCACCAGACAGATCAAAGACGAAACCCGTAGTAAAACTATTTTGTGGTGAAACGATGTACAGAACCATATTCGTTACTTCTTCTAAAGTGCCACAGCGTTTCATTGGAATTTTGTCAGTCATATATTTCACTTGTTCTTCAGGCATATCATCCAACAGGTGAGTTTTTATAACCGCAGGGGCAAGGGCATTGACTGTAATCCCCGTGTCAGCATATTCCTTGCCTTGGACCTTCGTCATCCCGATGACAGCAGCCTTTGAAGAAGAGTAGGCCAGCATGCCCGCGTTTCCTTCTTTGCCGGCGATAGATGCAATATGCAAAATGCGACCGTACGAATTTTTTAGCATCCATGGCAACACATATTTTGAGGTATAGTACGAACCCATAAAATTTATTTCAAAAACCATCAGTAGATTATCTGTTGACACCTCATGGCTTTTAATATTAGTCATCCCGGTGATCCCCGCGCTGTTAATTAAGATATCAACGCGCCCGAATTGTTGACCAACTGTTTGGATAACCTGCTTAACAGCATCCTCTTTGCTGATATCGACTTTATATAGCAGGCTGTCTTCTATTATGGATTTCGTTTTGTCCAGTTCCTCTATATTTTTATCCAGCAATGCGAGCCTAACTCCAAGCGACGATAATTTAACAGCAATAGCTAGTCCCAATCCCGAAGCGGCTCCTGTAACAATCGCGACCTGTCCTTTTAAATCTCTATTCATTTACCGTAAGCATGATTACGTTATCATCATTAACACCTGCAATGACCTGTTGACTCTTGCCCGTGCGGATAGGTCTTAGGCTTCTTACATTTCCTCGAAGATTTAGTCCGCTTTTTGTTTGCGGAGTGTATACAAATCCTCCGTTACCATCAGCGATCAGCAATACCCCGTGGTTAGCCGAATAGCGGCCAAATTTGATTCTTGTCCACGTGTTATTGCCAGCTAGCAACATATCTTTTTTCCCATCCCTGTTCAAATCCTCCAGAACGATTCCGTACACCGGTGAATATTGTGCCTGCATAGGCAAGGAGCGCTTCGTAAATCCCCTGGCACCCAAATTTTCCAGGTAGACAGTTTCCATTGTCTCCACTTTTAAAACTACTGCATCCTTCAACTGATCTGCGCTGAAGATGTCGTTTATAGTTGCCTGTGCATATTGCCTGTACTCCAGGAATTTTTTCTTCAAGCCAGGAAGCTGCTCGGTTAGATCATCGCGGGAAGCGGCAGGATATGAAACGCCATCTATATAGTAGCAGAGTATTGGGTCGATGGAACCATTATTGTCGAAGTCCTTGTAATAAATAGTCATTGGTTCTTTTTCACTTACACGAAACTGCGTGTTTAATCCGCAGTTCCCAATAACAAGATCCAGGTCTCCATCGCCGTCCATATCACTTGCATTGATGCGGTTCCACCAACCCCTGCTGGGAAAATGGATATACGTGGAAGAGGCTTCGGAAAGTTTTCCCCTTGTATTGATGAAAACTTTAATCGGCATCCACTCCCCTACAACAATCAAGTCTGGCAATTTATCATTGTTCAGGTCCGTCCATAAGGCATCAGTTACCATTCCCGGCTGTTGCAAGGCCGCGCAGGTACTGGCGGTCGCATCTGTAAACTTTGCTTTTCCATCATTGAGTAAAATATAGCTACGTGGTGATGTGGGATATTTACCCGGCACTACCCTGCCCCCGACAAATAAATCGATATCTCCATCACCATCTATGTCAGCGTTCTTCACACAACCCTTACTCGCACGCATGACTGGCAAAGCAGTAGCATGTATAGTGAAGTTTCCTTTTCCATTGTTCAGGTAAAGCCTGTCTTGCAGGGCGGTATCGTTCTCGTTAAATTCGTAACCTCCACTAGCTACATATAAGTCTTTGTCGCCATCTCCATCGGCATCAAAAAATGAAGCTGCAACATCTTCGCTTAATTTGTCTTTCTCCAGCGAAGAAGTTGTTTTGGAGGTAAATCTTTCCTGGGCATTTTGTAGATATAATTGGGATGGCATCCCTTTAGCTCCGCCTATAAAAAAATCTTCGAGTCCATCATTATTTATATCAGCGACTTCAACGCATGGCCCCTGGCGAGAAAGATAATTTGGCAGCAAACTCTGTACTGTAAAATCGCTAAAAGTATTTTCGCGATGTTTTAAGCCGGGGATTGTGTCGTGGCTAAAAAAAGTCTGATTAGAATGCGTAACGGTATCGTATATCCATTTTTGTGCCGCATCCGTAAATTTAATTTGGAGCTTCTGATTGGGCTTTATATTAACCAGCTTTTGAAAATTATCATTGGGCCAGATAACCAGCAATGAATCTATCGTATTATTGGTGCCAATTCCAAAATTCAATACAGGATCTGATGAAGATTGAAAACCACGTGCAGGTGATTGCTCCTGGTAGAATTGTTGTCCCTTGCAAAATAATTTCACTTTCGCGCCAAGACCATTTTTATTTGATGGCGGTCCGTCCAATTGAATGCTCAGGTAGTTGTTTTTTGTAATCGACTCACTGTTGTTTTTATAGATCCTTGCAAAATCATTCGAATGATTCACTACGAGGTCCAAATCACCATCATTGTCAAAGTCGGCATATGCCCCACCTGCAGAAACTCCTTTTTTTGTGAACCCCCACTCTTTCGCCCTTTTTAGAAAAGTACCATTTCCCTGGTTTTGATAAATGTAGTTCGGTATTTCAATTGTCGGCATCTTCTGTATGTAGACCGGAATAGGATCGACCGAATCTTTATGCATTGAACGAATGACCCTGTCAACAGAATACTTCAAAAAATCCATATCGGTATAATCTTTTACATACCCGTTCGTAACAAACAGGTCCTTGTTCCCATCTCTGTCATAATCTGCAAACAGAGCAGCCCAGCTCCAGTCCGTGTTAGATACACCGGCCAATTGCCCTACTTCGCTGAAGGTTCCGTCGCCATTGTTTTTCTGTAGCATGTTGCGACTATACTGGTAATAAAATCCCTGGGAAAAAAGATATTGAAATTTATCAAAGTTTTCCGCACCACTATGCATCTTGATCGTTTTGTTATCTTCTGGCAGCATGTCTAATGTCACCAGGTCAACAAGTCCGTCGTTATCGTAATCCGCGGCATCAGAACCCATCGAGAAGAGCGATACCTGGTCCATAGATTTTGAAAGCTGTTCGGTAAAGGTTCCGTTCCTGTTATTGATAAAAAAATAATCAGGTTCATTGAAATCATTTGAAACAGAAACATCGGGCCATCCATCATTATTGAAATCGGATACCGCTATTCCCAGGCCAAAGCTCAGTACGTTGGAAGTAATGCCAGCCTGAAGACTTACATCCGTAAAATGGCCCTTTCCCGAGCCTCCTGCTGCGGGGGACGACATATCATTCCTGTATAATTTTGTTGCGGATGCAGGATTATATTCTTTCCGAAGAGCAGGATTATCCTGAACACCGCCTGTGTATTTCTGGCTGGAGTGATTAATAATAAAACAATCAAGATCACCATCTTTATCATAATCAAGGAAAGCGGCCTGGGTGGAGTACCCGGGATCCGCGAGTCCATATTCCTCTGCCTTTTCAGAAAAAGTAAGATCGCCGTTGTTGATAAATAGCAGGTTCTTACGCATCTGTGGTTGTGCATCCGCACTCCTGCAAATATAGATATCCATTTTTCCGTCATTGTTGATATCTATCATATTTGCTCCTGTACACCAACCTTGTTTTTCGGCTACTCCACTACGTGGCGTTATGTCTTCGAACTCAAAATTTCCTTTATTCAGAAACAGGCGATTTCTTACCATGTTGCCGGTAAACAAAATATCCTGAAGGCCATCGTTGTTGATATCACCAACGGCAACGCCGCCGCCATTATAGAAATAGATATAGTTAGCCACATTCAATGGTCCGTCGTCAAATAAGGTATTCTTAAAATTAATTCCTGTAGCCGCTGGGTCGAGACTTTGAAATAATGTATCAGTTTTGTCTTCACACGAATAAAAAACAAAGGCAAGCAAAAAGACAATGCAGGTCGGAAATTTAAACATCGTTCTGATAATTAGTTGCTAAAGATTGAGGTCCTTGATTACCCTGTAGAATAAGTAACCAATAAAAAGATGTTTACTTCATCTTTCATACTTCGTATTTCGTACTTCGTGCTTCATACATCTAACATCCCGATTGAGTATGGCCGACAAAAAAAAGATTCCACCGAAACTAAAATAATTCGATGGAATCTATGGATTAAATATCAGCAATTAATTCTTGTCCCACCAAAGAGGCGTGGTCACTTTATCAGGACCTCCAAGCAAACCTACGGCTTTATCGACTTCCGCTTTATTATTTTGCTTTTCTGATTCAAGGAATGGAATCCGCCTTATCCATTGTGTAGTGGTGTTTGTGATATCCGGATTATCCGAATGAGCTACCGGGTATAGCTTTAAAGCCCGGCTTCGCCGGTAATCGGCCCAGGCCTCATGTCCGTCGGGGTAAATGGCCAACCATTTCTGCAAAGCAATCTGCTCTCTTTGAATAGCAACATTTCCCGCGTCGAACTTAACAGGAATATTCGTCATCGGCGGTGAATTCAGAAAATCATTTGGCGCAACAGGTGTGGCTGTACTATTGATGTAATTAGTAATCGTCGCAGCGTTTGTAATTCCCCATTGCTTCATTGAATTTGTAATGCCATCTTCATAAAATTGCCTGGCAGTTCCTCCCATATTCCAGCCCAGGAGCGCACCTTCGGCACGAAGAAAATAAGATTCTGCAGTGGCCATCACATTTTGCGGTGTAGCAAGATGGCCCTTAATTCCACCAGGGTAGATATCAGCATTGGTCCATCTTGGGCCCACGTGCGAATTTGCATCGGCCTTATTTATATCCTGCGTTTGCTCTGTTGAGGTGAGCCCGTTTCGATGTCCTTCAAAAGTTCCGGTTTTTTGCGCCGGCAGAAAATATATGGGCATCCTCGGATCTGAATAACCCTTCAATACCGATTCCATGGCAGCGCTCATCCTGAATTCGTTCCAGTCAGACATAATTGACAAGCCGTTGTTGTCCTGTCCAACCTCACTCCTTTTCACATATGCATCATCACCTGGACTATCGGTTAACACACCACCCGACGCGGCTGCGACGGCGGCTTCGGCTTCGGTTTTTGCCCGTGCCGGGTCAACCTTGGAAATCCTCATAGCAAGTCGAAGCCGGAGTGTGTTTGCAAACTTGATCCATTTGTTGACGTCACCGGCATACATAATATCAAAATCTCCGTAAGGCTTTTCAGTTTTCTTTCCATTCAACACGGTAACGGCCGCGGTCAGCCTCTT
The DNA here is from genome assembly GCA_036742645.1 of Flavitalea sp. GTDB lineage: Bacteria > Bacteroidota > Bacteroidia > Chitinophagales > Chitinophagaceae > Flavitalea. The sequence continues at coordinate 6,526 of DAINQQ010000091.1, read as the reverse complement.
GAAAAAATCGTCATAGATTTTGTCCTGCGGATCATAAGGGACCGTATTAGCCGGAGTACCTGCCTGAAAATAAGGTATCGGACCCCAATAATCAGTGACCCTGTGAAAAGACTGGACCCATAATACATTTGCCAACGCATATTCAGCAGAGGCGGGGTCTGCAGCTTCAAATATCGTTTGCAACTGCGGCACAACATCTGTGTAGATCGGATTAAAAGCAGCTCCGACCCAATCCATCCTGATTACCAAACGATCAGATGGAAAATAAGTGGCTGTATTTGCGATGTATTGAGCGTACTGATCTGCAAAAAGGTTTTGTGCGATCTGGTAATTCCAGATACTGGGAGTCGCCTCCTTCTGTGCTCTTGCAAAAAGAAATGGCAACTCTGCTGCGCCGATAGTTGCTATTGTGTTTCTATCGGTATTAATTTCAGCATACTTCTTCGTACATGACCCCAGTATAAAACCTGCACAAACCAGAGGCAGGATTAGTACGTTTAGAATCTTCGTTGGTTTCATAACAATGCGTATTAAAATATTGTACTAAAAAGTTAATTGCAAATTAAGTCCATAACTACGGGTGGACGGCAATGCTCCATACTCAACACCCTGGTAGTTCGCGTTCCCCAAACTCATATCCGGATCAAACCACATTTTCCGTTTTCCGATACCAGGAATATCCATTTTTGATTCTCCACGGTATAACCAGAACAGATTGCGACCCATAGCGGAGATTTTTACACTCTTAATAAAGGTCGACGATTTCACCGGAATATTATAACCGATTGATAACTCCCTCACCCTGAAATTGGTTGCGTCATAGGCAAAAAACTCGCCGGCACCGTATCGCTTTCCTGAAGCAATCTGCCAGAAATCTTGCGCCCTTATGGCTTTGGAAATTGGTTGACCATTGGCGTCGACTCCTCCCAGATTCCAGTTTCCGTCCCGGTAATTGTCTGTGACTTCCGGAATGCCGCTGAACGCGAGATTCATTTCTGTTCCCGAGATTATAGTAAAACCAGCACGTCCATCGATCAACAACCGAACTGAAAACTGTTTGAAATTGAAAGTATTTGTAAAACCAAATATCGTTTTTGGATTGAAGTTACCAACGTATTCCTGCGCCTGGCTTAATACGGGTTTTCCATCGGCTGATACGACGCGGTTTCCTTTTGCATCCGTTGCCCATTTAAACGCGAGAAGGTCACCGTACGGCTTTCCTTCTTCAACTACGGGCGTACCGGAACGACCGAAACCACCGCCCAGGTAAAATATCTTAACCTCATCACTTAACTCAATTACTTCGTTGCTATTGAATGCAAGGTTCAGGGTAACATCCCAGGTGAAGTTCTGGTTACGTACCGGGCTTCCATTTAACACCAACTCAAATCCTTTATTTTGGATGTTTCCGGCATTAATATATTTGTTAGCATAACCGCTAGCCACAGGCAATGCCACCCGGAGAAGTTGGTTATATGAATTGCTCTTATAATAAGTAGCCGTAAAACCAATGCGGTTCTCTGCAAATCTTGCTTCGATTCCGAACTCTAAATTCTTAACGATCTCCGGCTTCAGACCCGGAATCGGAAGCGTAGCGCCTCTTTGCAAAAAACCGTTACCAGCACCCTGGCTATAATTATAAACGGCGTTTAATAAACCGAACCTTCCACCATTACCCACCTCTGCATAATTAATGCTTGCCTTTAAGAATGACAGGATTGATGGCAGGGTTACCAAATCCGATATTACAGCCGAAACACCTACCGAGGGGTAAAGAAAGGAATGTGGGTCAGGAAGACGTGAGTCCCAGTCATTTCTCAGACTTGCGTCCAGAAAAACAGCATCCTTAAAAGAAAGATTGGCCTGGCCGAAAACAGACTGCGTTTGCACCTGGGTGTAGGTGGAGCTTACGGAAGGACTCTTCGCGAAATTCAAACTGAATTTATTTACAACATTCAATCCTCCGGCGGAAGAGAAATTTGCGTCGTACCGACTGTCCTGGAAAATTCCGCCAACGCGGTAGGTTATTTTCCAATCATCGCTTATGGTATTATTTCCTTCAAGCATTGCATCGAACCACTTTTCTGTAACAGTAATATTTTGTTTCGAATAATTTCCTCCTGAAGCTGCCCAAAGTACTGTGCCTTGCGATATCGGGTTCTCTCCCCTATCGAATATTCTATCCAGGTTTGCTTTTCCGGAAATTGACAGCCAGTCTGTGATTTTGAATTTCGCCGTCAGGAAGCCGGTTACCCTATCCCTTGTCTCATTAATAGCAGTACGATGAATCATCCAATAAGGATTCTGGTAGATGGAACTTAACGTAGAAGGAAAGGGAGTAGGTGTTGGAATACCAAGACTATTCATCGTTTCATAGGTTTCTGCTTCAGCAGTCGAAATATTCCTTGAGATCTGGTAAATATCGATGACCGGCGCATTTTCTTCTCCTGTACGTGGCCGGTTCTCAATGTCCTGACTCATATAGGTAACTTTCGCATCGGTTGAAAACCTTTTGCCAATCTGGTTGGCTATTCTCAAATTCACTGTATGACGCAGCAGGTCATTTCTCGGGACGATGCCCTCAATTTTATTATTGGTATAAGAAAAATACGTTTGCATGTTCTCAGTTCCGCCAGAGAGACCGATTGAGTTATTGAGGCTGATTCCATGTCTGAAGAAATCTTTTATATTATCCGGCTGAGGCGAATAAGTGGTTCTTTGTCCAAGAAAATTGATAGCTGACTGACCTTCCATCTTTGCACCCCAGCTTTCTCCTGAAGTGAGTGTATCTCTGAAAACACCTCCATTACCCTGGCCATACTGATTTTGTACCGCAGGCAAGGCAAAAGCGGATTCGACCGCAAAACCAGAATTTACAGTAACTGATATTCGACCACTCCTTCCTCTTTTTGTTGTAATTACAATAACCCCATTTCCAGCCTGGCTTCCATATAATGCAGCTGCAGACGCCCCGCGCAAAATAGTCATCGATTCAATATCATCAGGGTTGATACTCGATGCTCCGTCGGAGCCCTGGACAGAGCCAAAATCACTGGTGGCTGTGCCGTTTGTGCCATTACTAATCGGAACACCATCAACAACGATCAACGCATTATTACTACCCTGGATGGACCGATTGCCTCGTAAAACAATTCTCGCACCGCTTCCCGGGCCACCGGATCCCTGGTTTATGGTCGCATTTGCGACTTTACCTTGTAATGAATTGATAACATTATTTGGGTCCCGCACTTCGGTGAGTTCCGAAGGTTTTACAGTCTGCGTGGCGTAAACAAGCGTTTTTGATTGACGAGTAATGCCCAATGCTGTCACTACCACTTCACCAAGTTCCCCCGAACTTTCTGAAAGGGCAACACTAATGGTGGAAGTGCCTGGCTCGACCACTCTTTCGATTATACCATACCCGACGTTGCTTATAACAAGGGTTACGCGGCCTTCGGGCACATTTAAAGTAAATGATCCGGCATTGTCTGTTGCAGTACCGCCTGTTGCTCCCTTAACCGTCACCGACGCACCAGCGACAGGTTGATTGTCTTTTGCCGATACAACGGTACCCTTGACTGACCTTGTCTGCGCCTGTACCATGAGCCCCAATAGGAAAAAAGGAATAATACAAAGTTTGTGGAGTTGTCTCATTGCAGTTGAGTTTTTGAAGAAGTGAATAATTCCAAAACGCGGAACCACCGTATCACAATAAGGGATGGATTAGAAGTTAATTATATAAAGTCGAGGTCTGGGAATTTTACCTTACGTCCAAAGCAATAACAAAACTCCTGACGTAACGGCCTTCATAATTAGCCTAGAGTAGGACCGGATTCAAAGTTCAAACATAGTTACAATTTATAATTTTTTGTTTTATTCTGTTGTTTTCTTTTGAAATCTCGTTGCTTTCTTTTCAACAATTGTGGAAACTAGAATTTTCAACGTCCCACTTGAGCAAATAAAGACCATAATTTTCGCTGAGATGCTGCATAGATTCCGCTTTAAGCAAGGTCTTAAATTAATATTCTGTAGGTAGATAAGTTTAGCATGATAAAGACATTTCTGGTATAATTAGTTTATGTATTCGCCGCCTCAAATCCAGTTAGGGAGCAGTTCGCATGAAGCTGCTAGTTATAGCCTGGTGCAACCTTTGAAGCCTCTTCACTTCCTTTGCAGCCTTTTGAGGTTTGAAGTTCTATACGCAAAGGAGCGCAAAGTCAATCGCAAAGGGCTTAAGAAAGACCGAGCTATTTTTGATTCTTCATAAACTTCACGGAAGCATCTTTATAGATAGAAATATAGTGTGTGCGTAGATAATCGGGCAGCAATTGTTGACCAACTTTTACACTCAGTTGAATTTTTTTTGAAGCCAACACCG
>DAINQQ010000091.1:0-2048 GCA_036742645.1 Flavitalea sp. | reverse complement strand
AGCAATTGTTGACCAACTTTTACACTCAGTTGAATTTTTTTTGAAGCCAACACCGGCATGTGACAATCAATGCAATTTTCGTTTAAACTTTTCACCTGGATCGTGCTATGCTTTACCTCTGCGTGACACGAAACACACCTGGCCGAGAATACCTTCGGTTTTTCAAATTCATTATTATGCACATTATGGCAAGTGGAGCAATCCATTTTTTCAGACTTGATATAACACTTGCTCGCGATCAGTAATCCATATTGATCACCATGAACATCGAGTGTATCGGCCTTCTGTGAAACAGGACTTCCAACTGAATATTTTGCCAGTGTATCACCCACTTGATAACTGAAAGGCTGCTGTAAAGCAGTTCTCAAACCTGAATGACACAATGCGCAGGCATCCATTCGTAATTGCCTGGCGAGATGAGCAGCATTGACGACATGTTTTGAAGATTTATCCTGCGGATTCGCAATTTGGTACGCCGCATGTTCCGTGGCACCGGGGTGACAGCGCTGGCATGTTATGCCATAGACAATTGACGATCGGTCGTACTCTTTCGTTTCATGAGATAGCACTTTGGTATAAGAGCTGTGGCATTCGAGGCAGTTTGGAGAAACGAGCCGCTCAAAATGAAAAAAGTTTGGAAAGCCAGGGCTGTTGCACCATACACGCGCGGGTGCGTAATAAGAAACTGGCAACTGGAATAATTGATTATCCAGCCAGGTAAAATAAGTTTGCCCTTTTCGACCAGATCCAATAACCATGTCGAATGGTGCGGCAACAGTCTCCATGCCGTTCACGCGTCCTGATTGCAGGTATTGATCTCTCTCTTTCACCATTACAACCTCCATGAACTGGTTGTATACATACTTGTTCTTTCCTTCCTGAAAGCTTCCCTTAATTGACTTGTTATCCGCTGGCCGGGAATCAAAGTAATGAGCGGTTCGTATGAAGCTATCAGTTATAGCCTGGTGACATGGCCTGCAGGAAGAGACGTCTGTAATCGATGAAGAAGATACAGGTACAGTTTTCGACGAAACAAAAAAAAGATTGCTGCCAATGACGACAATGATAATGGCAGATACTACCACCAGCTTTGGTGAGGTCAACCGCATCAGGTTCGTAATCACATACGCTATGTTAATAATTAAACTCCTTGTTGATCACGTCAATTAATATTTCCTTCTTATCGTGACTATATTCCCAGAACATCGCTCCGGCGAGTTTGTACTTTTTTATATATCCACATTTTTCTTTGATGGACTTTTCGTCATCATAAGTAATGAACACTCTCGTTTCAGGATTGAAGAGATAAGGTGCTTTCGCAACATCATCCCAATACTTGGTAAAACCTTTTTTGTTTTCGAGGCTATCCTTCAGAAAATTAAATCCTCCTCCCCTTGTACCAGCCTTTGTTCTCCGATACAATCCATTGTTGTCAGTCGTTTCCATTTCCCATGCTTTGCCATAGAAACCCATCCCCACTACTATCTTGTTTGCAGGAACACCTGCGGCCATGAACGCTTTTACTGATTTTTCCGTTGAACCCTGACTTGTATCACTCGATGAAGCATAGAGATTGGTATGATGATTTGATATCGTATCACGACCCCCGGCATAATCGTACGACATGATATTGATGAAGTCATTATACTGTTGCACCTTGTCCATTTCCGTGTTGTCAATATATGACTGGTCACCGCCTACTGCCGTACTGACCAGATAGGTTTTGCGTGTGATCTTTTTAAGACTGTCGAGTCCCTGTCTTAGTTCTTTAAAAAGGAGAGTGTACCCTTGTTTATCCTCAGGCCGGAACTTGTTGCTATCACCGATTTGTCCCGGGTATTCCCAGTCGATGTCGACGCCGTCAAGATCATATTTTGCAACGATATCAATACAGCTGTAGGCAAATGCGTGAGTAGAAGTATCAGTAAGAACTGCATCAGAAAAATTCTTGCTCCAGCTCCATCCACCCATTGAAATAAGAATTTTCAGGTCCTTGTTCTGTTTCCTCAATGCGGTAAGGTTTCTGAAATTGATGGTGTCCGTCGCTT
>DAINQQ010000090.1:0-21213 GCA_036742645.1 Flavitalea sp. | reverse complement strand
GAGGAACCTCTCAAAAGTTACCCCTGGCATATGCCGAATTTGGTTCGTACTCGCCAGACGGAAACCAAATGGCAGTTACATTTATCTCGCAGGTGTTTCGCAACTGGAAGCGATATCGCGGAGGATGGAATGCTGATATTCATATTTACAATTTTGCGAGTAACAAGTCTGAAAAGATCACGACAACGGATGCTTCTGACGAACTTCCCATGTGGCATAAGAACGCTATTTATTTTTTGTCGGATCGTGGACCTGAAGTGCGGATGAACCTGTGGCGTTACGACATAGATAGTAAAAAGTACACACAGCTTACAAACTTTAAAGATTATGATGCTCACTATCCTTCGCTCGGAACTGATGATATCGTTTTTGAAGCAGCTGGAAAATTATATATCTACGGATTGTCAAATCAGCAATTGAAAGAAGTAAAAGTGACGTTAGTAACCGATAGAGCAAATTTAAAACCCGCGGTTCAGTCGGCAGAGAAATATATTCAACATGCGTTCATTGCTCCAGACGGGAATAGGGTGCTGATGGAAGCGAGAGGGCAGATATTTTCCTTGCCCGCAGAGAATGGTTATGTTAAGGATCTTACCCGCACCCCGGGTGCCGCGGAACGTTATCCGGCATGGTCTCCCGACGGAAAAACAGTAGCATATTGGAGTGATCAGTCAGGCGAGTATGAGCTATATATTATGGAGCCGGGTAAAGAAAATTCCGCACGGAAGCTTACTTCATATGGACCGGGTTTCAGGTACAATCTGTATTGGTCACCCGACAACAAAAAATTAGCCTTTATTGATAAGGCTATGCGGATCAAAATCTATGACCTTCCAACGAATAAGACGATCGATGTCGATCGGGGATTGAGGATGAGCCACGGAGCACTCGAAGGTTTTAGATGCAGCTGGTCGCCTGATAGCCGGTGGCTTACATATACGCGCGATCTGGAGAATTATCACAGCACAGTTTTCTTATTCGATTATCAGGACAAGAAACTGCACCAGGCAACGAGTGGATATTATGAATGTTATGATCCGGTGTTTGACTCCGACGGAAAATACATTTATGTACTCACCAACCAGTCGTTCCAGCCGAATTATAGTGATCTCGATAATACATTTATCTACGCGAACAGTACCCAATTGGCTGCCATCAGCCTGAGTAAAACAACTCCATCTTTGCTGTATGCGAAAAATGATGAAGTAGGTATCAAGCGAGATGAAGAAAAACAGAAAGCTGATAGTGTCAAAAAAGTATTGAAGGACGCCGGGGTGATCAGTGCTAAAAAGCCAGCGGTTGCTTCAATCGATATAGATCTCGACGGGATCGAGAGAAGGCTGGTGGTACTTCCAGTGAAAGCAGGTAACTACGCCAATCCAAATGCTGTAAAGGGCAAGATCATATATCATGTTTTCCCGAATACAGGAGCAGGAGACGGGAAAGCATCTATCCGGTTCTATGATTTGGATAAGAGGGAGGAGAAAGTCATACTGGATGACGTAAACAGGTATTATCTGTCGGCCAACGGAAACAAGATCCTTGCGCGGAGACAAAATGCATGGGTCATCATTAAACCTGAGGAGAACCAGAAATTTGAAAAACCACTACGTATAGCCGAGATGTTGACATCACTCGATCCGGAGCAGGAATGGAAACAGATTTTCATGGACACCTGGCGGCTCGAACGTGATTATTTTTATGATCCGGGAATGCACGGTGTGAACTGGGAGCTGGTGAAGGAACGTTATTTAAAGATGCTTAATGGAGCACTCACGCGTGAAGAGGTGAACGTGGTGTTAGGTGAGATGATCGGAGAGCTCGATGCGTCGCATACTTATAAAGGAGGTGGGGACGAAGAGGCAGGAAAGATTGCTCCCGTAGGTTATCTGGGAATAGACTGGACGGCGGATGGAAATCACTATAAAATTAAAAGGATCATCCAGGGAGCTTCCTGGGACGCGGAGTCCCGCTCGCCTCTGGAGATCAGCGGTACCGACATTAAGGAAGGAGACTACATTTTGGCCGTTAATGGAATTCCGCTTACTACATCGCAGGAACCATATGCAGCATTCGGGGGACTTGCGAATAAAACAATTGAGCTAACGTATAATTCAACGGCATCTTTCAATGGCGCAAAAACAGCAATCATCAAAGCAATGGATGACGAAAGCAGGCTGCGTCATCTGGCCTGGATAGAAGAAAACCGCAAGCGCGTAGATGATGCAACGAACGGTGAAGTTGGTTATATATATGTGCGAAGTACAGGAATCGACGGACAAAACGAATTGATTCGGCAGTTCAATGCACAATGGGATAAGAAGGCACTTGTGATCGATGAACGTTTCAATAGTGGCGGCCAGATACCAGACCGGTTTATTGAGTTGCTGAACAGAACGCCACTCGCTTTCTGGGCTATCCGTGATGGTAAGGAATGGCCGTGGCCACCATTTGCTCATTTCGGACCAAAGGTGATGCTGATCAATGGCTGGAGCGGTTCAGGCGGCGATGCTTTCCCTGATTACTTTCGTAAAAAACAACTAGGGCCATTGATTGGAACGAGGACATGGGGCGGCCTCATTGGTATAAGCGGTGTACCTCAACTCATAGATGGTGGAGGAATCACAGTACCGACTTTTAGAATGTACAACCCGGATGGTACGTGGTTCAAGGAAGGCCATGGAGTGGAACCGGACATTGCCGTTCCCGAAGATCTATCGGCGATGGCTAAGGGAACCGATCCGCAGCTCGAGCGCGCGATCACGGAAGTGAAAACACTTATGAAAACAAAAGGATTTACTCGCCCCGTCCCGCCATCATACGAGAAGCGTAGTGGATTTTAAAACAATATGCCCGCAAAAGATGCTAAAAGCGCAAAGGATTCCAGATTTCTTGCGCTTTTGCATCTTTGCGAGAATATTAACTCGTTCATTCCTCCTCATCCTCTGATTCAAAAATTTCAAATTGATATGCAAGTGTCGCATCAAAGAAATCGTAGTTGAAGTCCAGCCGAAATTTCGCGACAGCATACACAAAAGCGAAGTTGAGATCGTAAAGGTCATTTTCTGTTAACCAGTCTTTTTCAGTAGCCAGCACTATCCAGTCATACAATTGAAATTGACCACTTTCCCCGGCTCTGGTAGCATTTAATTTGTTTCCAGGAATTTCGAAACGCTGGGAAAAATTTCCGTTCCATTTGACGCTATCGCCAGTAACAATCCAGTTTCCGAACTGCATAACTAAAAATTATGTATTGGTAGAGAAGTTAACAGATACTTGAATATACTTCTAATCTCTTACATAACCTGCTGTCATGGCAGCACTGATAGAATTAATTACTAATTAGAACTGGAAAGTTCTGGAAGTTTTTCCTGGTTTTCGGGTTTAAACAAGTTCATACCTTAGTCTTTCGATAAATTTCAAACAATGAAAAAATTTGTAGTCGTTCTTACATGTCTCTTTCAGCTACAACAGCTCTTTGCACAGGAAGCCAGCGCAGAGGCCGACATCCGCAAACTGGAAGAACAGGAACGCCAGGCAGTTCTAAAAAAGGATACAGCGATGCTTCGCAAAATTTGGGATAGGCACTTTCTTGTCAACGCGCCCAATAATAGAATTGCTATAAGTGATGATGCGGTTGCCCGGCCCGTTATTACCCAGATGTCGTATGCATCGTTTACCCGCGAGATTGAGCAGATACTGGTTCGGGGCGATGTTGTATTTTCTATGGGCAGCGAAATTGTAGTCCCTGCGGAAGGTACTCCGAATGCCGGAGCAGAAATAAAACGGCGATATACCAATATCTGGATGAAGCAAAGTGGTGCATGGATGCTTGTTGCAAGACATGCTAGTGTTATTTGCGATTAAAGCACGATACTTCTTTGTAACTCCCAACTAATAACCATGCTTTTTAAATTATGTTTAGAACAAGATCAGCAGTGCCTGAAGACAACGCCAGGATTCTATCTCTTTACCGCAAGGTGGCGATGAAAACGGGAGGCATTGCCCGTTCTGAGAATGAGGTTACATCGGATTATATTCAGCATTGTATGGACCAGGCGTTATCTACTGGCCTGCAGCGCGTAGTTGATCATCCGGATAATGCCGATCAGATCATTGCTGAAATCCATGGCTATAAACTCGAACCTAAAGTATTTGCCCACGTAATAAGTGAATTGACGATAGCCGTTGATCCGGATTTTCATGGAATGGGAGTTGGGAAACTGATATTTCACGATTTCCTCACTTATATAAGTGATCACAGACCTGATATCCTTCGCGTCGAATTAGTCACCCAGGCATCAAACATCCGTGCGCTTAATCTTTACAAAAGCGTAGGCTTCGTTACTGAAGGCCGTTTTGAAAAAAGAATAAGAATGCGTAATAATCAATTGGATGCGGACATTCCTATGGCCTGGTTCAACAAAAATTTTATTGAAGCGTCTGTGTAAACTCTCAATTGGCTGAAACATTATTGGCGCTTGCCAATTTCACGGCAATGTTTTTTAACTGATGTGTATGTCTTTTCGTGTGAGACAACACGAAATGAGCAGCCTCTAACCGTGTCAGATATCCTAATACCGGTATTTCAAAACCAGTGCATGTTTTCGTGAGATCAAGCCCTTTTAATGTCTTATCCAGCTGTTCCTTAATATTGCTGAGATATTGAAGCAACTCATGTTTGTTATAATCGATTTTCGGGGGTAATACAAAATCAGGAGATTGCATCTTATGTGAAAAATCCAGGAAGGATGTTCTTATCCCTTCAATCAATTCATCGGATTTTCTTTCGGTGTCCTTAACTGGTCCATTCATAAGTTCATCGAATCCTGAATTAGACATGATAATATGTTGTGCCAGCTGGCCTGCCGTCCAACTACCTTCAAATGGAACTATGTTGATTTCTTTCTCATCAATCAGGGTAAGTGTTTGGACAAGGTCCGCCAGGGCGTTGCTCACTTCTTTTTGTAATTGCTGTTCCATGTTCGTTTTTGTTTGTTGTGATGATTAACAGACTGCTTTTTTGTGCCTTTCATCTGTACAAAGGTCGAACCGGGTGATGGAATATTCCGGGTGAGAATGCGGCAATCTGTGGGGATATTGCGGCGTATCGTGACGCACTCAGTAACTTTTCTCAGAGAAGGAAACCAAGTGGTTATTGGGAGAGCATACATCAGGTAATATTTCTGCCTCGAAGCCAAATTTCTTTAAAAAATTTATCAGGCAATCGGATTCAACTGATTCAGTTACCGATTTTACACGAAGTATATTATCACAATCCTGCAGATCAAAGTTTGCTTTATAACCTGCGAAACTTCTGTGTATTTCTTCAATCAGCATTTTTGCCTGATCATGGCTTTCAACATTCGTTTTAAATACCTCTATCATTGGTTATCCATTTTCTACTAGGCCCGTTCCGGTTATCAGGAGGAGTACCGAAATCCCAAAAAAGCCTACTGGGTTACAAATATAAATTATGAAACCTGTTGGTTTCCCAATCCCATATAAATATTCGAGAAATATCGAACCAAAAACCATCTTTCGTTTGCGAATTTCTGCTAAAATATATAAGCGGTCAATTCATAAGTTTGACCATTGAATTTAGCGGAAGGGCGTCCGCGCTACTACGTTTACACCAACAGTGTAGTGTCCAGAAGCTCATTCCGGAAGCTCTGGAGTGGCACACGCCGAACAAACGCCAAAGTCTCACTCCGTGTCGGTTGTGTCTAAATTTATGTTCTTCGTGAACCCGTTGACTGCACAACCAGGGGTGTGCAAAAAACACAACCGCAAGCCAGGAAGGGACACAAAAACAAAGACAGGTTCCTGAACTTATATCAAACTTACTGCCAGTAAATGAGTCGCAAGGGTATCAATGCGCCAATCTGGGGGGTTGGTTGCGACAATGGGTTTCGTTATTTTTGATTATGAAAAATATTTCTATCCTCGTTCCGAGAGGAGCAATTCTGGGAAGTCTTGAAGGCACTCGCCAGCTATTTAGCCAGGTAAATGAGTTTATGAAGGCCAGGGGCAAAGATCCTCTGTTCAAAGTTCAGTTAGTCGGATTGTCAAAGGAGACGTCGCTAACCGGAGGATTGTTTACTGCGCACACGGATGTATTGCTGCATGATGTACAGAAAACTGATCTGATTGTGATCCCAGCCATCGATGGTGAGATAAATAATGCTTTGGAACAGAACCGGGACTTTATTCCCTGGATAATAAAACAATATAAAGCAGGCGCTGAGGTTGCAAGCCTTTGCCTGGGTGCATTTTTACTGGCTTCGACGGGTTTGTTATCAGGAAGAAAATGTGCTACACATTGGATGGCCGCAAATGAATTCCAGAAAATGTTTCCTGATGTGAAGCTGGTAACAGAAAAAATAATTACAGATGAAAAGGGCATATACTCGAGTGGTGGCGCCTTTTCATATTTGAATCTTATACTTCATTTGATTGAGAAATATGCCGGCCGTGATATAGCAATACTTTCTGCAAAAGTTTTTGCCATCGAGATTGAACGGGAAAGCCAGTTGTCATTCACCATTTTCCAGGGGCAAAAGGATCATGATGACGAACAGATTAAGAAGGCCCAGGAGTTTATTGAAAAAAATTACCAGGAAAAAATAAATGTTGAACAACTGGTGTCAATGCTGGCACTCAGCCGACGGAATTTTGAGCGCAGATTTAAAAAGGCAACGTCAAATACGGCGGTAGAATATATTCAGCGGGTAAAAATTGAAGCGGCTAAAAAAGGTCTGGAATCCAGTCGCAAGAACGTTAATGAACTCATGTATGATGTTGGCTATTCTGACACCAAAGCATTCAGAACTGTTTTCAAAAAAATCACTGGCAAATCACCTATTGATTACCGGAACAAATACAACCGGAACGCCATAGCTGTATGATCGTTTCAAGACCTGAGAACACCTCTTTATCTCTTAGCTTTGTCTAGAGACGAATAAATAAAATTTTTAAGAAGTGCAGCAGCATTATTTCTGATCGTCCAATTATTATAGTTGCCGGCTGTTGTAACAACCAGGAGATTGTTCTCATGGTCAAAAAAAATTCGTTGATCACCATTTCCAACCGCCACAGCCAAAGCAATTGTTTTGTTACGCACCGGTTCGTTCCAGGTCCAAAACTGGTAACCGTAACCGCCTTTTCCTGCAATAGGATTTTCGCGTGTTATGTGAGATCTGTGTGAGTCGAGAACCCAGTTCTCGGGAAGAATACGCTTCCCGTTCCATACACCTTTATTCATATAAAGTAGTCCGAATTTCAGCAGATCCCGTGATCTTAGCCTCAAGCCGGCGGCAGCCAGGGGAACTTCTTTTTGTGTCCCCGAATCGCGAAACTTTATCCAGTAATATTTAATAATTCCCAATGGAGCAAAAAGATATTTATCCGCATATTTATCTACTTCCATTCCAGTCGTTTTTTTAATGATCGCAGCCAGCACCTGTGTGGTTCCGCCGTTGTAATTCCATACGCCACCCGGACGGTGTATCAACTTCCTGCTTAGAACAAATTGTATTGGATCAGTGCTCTGATCCATCTGGATTTCACTGTTAGCTGGATCAGTGTATGGAATGTTTTCATTCCACTCCAGTCCGCTAGTCATTGTGAGCAAGTGTTTGATCGTAAGAGCTGCTTTCTCGCCTTGCTTAAATTTAAGATACTCAGGAAAGTATGCCCAGATATTTTCATCTACACTTCTGATCTCTCCATATGAGAGAGCAATTCCAATACACGCGGAAACAATACTTTTTGTAACGCTTCTTATATCATGAAGTGTATCCTTGTGATGACTGATCATTCCCATGGAATGACCTAAAATCTCATCCCTGCCAGCGAAATATTTCTCATATACGAGTTTTCCATTTCTCGCAATTAATACACTATGAACATTGGGATATTCGCCGGTGTTGATGGCTGCTGTCAAACGGGCGAATTGTACGGAATCCATTCCAACTTTTTGAGGACTTGTGAATTCAAGTCCCTCTTCAACCGTTATGTCGTTTTCTCCTTTGGAAGGACCTGCCGGATCACAAGCAATCAATGAAAAAAGGAGTGCTGCGAAACTGATTACAAGATCGATGAAGGTGTTTTTCGGATGATTACTTTTTACATTGTGAAGCGTGTGTGAATTTTTGCAGGGGAATAACCGGGATTCAGGTTTTGTTACGTACCGTGCCATATGAAAAATTAAATTTGACATAGGTTATTAGGGTCTAACGGCCAACATTCGCTGCAAAGACCCATCATCTACGCTCTCGCCATCTTGCTAAGTCAAAAATAGCAGCATCACTATTATTTGTAGGCACTGAATGCGTCATTTAGAGGGGTTAATACGACATGTCCGGGACTTATTAAGAAAACCAGGTGGAATTTAATGATATTGTTATCGGAAGAAATAAAGGAACATAAATATTTCTTAAGTCAAAAATTATAATATACTTTTGAAATCTCTCATTCCGGTGGAAGTTTTCACCGCCTTTGTTTTTGGAATTCATTATTCTTACCATTTACCTTACACTGGTTGTGTACACGTTTTTTCGAAAACCAACGTAAGTTCAACTATTTCCTATCCTGTAGATCTTCCGCAATTTCATTTGGAACAACACCGCTTAAACCTTTTTTTTAACTAAACTTACCATCATGAAATTTTTGAAGTATTCTTCATTTGCAGCTGTTTTGGCTGTATTGGTATTTCTCGGTTGTAAACGAGAAAACAGTGCCACACTAAGCACTGCCGAGGAGAGGCTTAGCCAGACGCCCGTCGGACTGACAGAGCTTAGCAAACCGAGCGTCGTCTGCGACTTAGCGACACCTACGACCATCACCCTGACGTATTGTGCAGGACCTTCAGGGGCTCCTTCCGGCTTTACAGTTACCTGGATGACACAGCCCGATTTCTTTAATAATGGCGGCAACTATTTTGACGATTCAGACCCAAGACTTTGCATAATCAGGTTTACAGGGGCAAAGTACAACCTCGCTCCAAATGAGTGTATCTCCATCACTGTCGGATCCGCCGTGCTTGAGGAAGGCGTTACCACAAATTGTCCCGCACCTCTCAGCTGTGCAATCGGCAAGTACATTTTTAGAGGGTATAACAATGCTACCACTACTTTACCGAGAAGCGTATATTCTGAAGGTTGGGAATGTCAAACACTTCCCTGTCCTCCTGAAGAAAGAGGTTGCACCTATACGCAGGGATACTGGAAGACTCATGGGCCTGTAGGCTGCGTAGCTGGGAACAATAAGAATGAATGGCCAGTCTCTAGCCTCGTTCTTGGAACAGTAACCTATACAGACGCACAGTTGTGCAGTATATTTAAACAATCGGTTGGTGGCAATGGTCTCCTCTCACTGGCCCACCAGTTAATTGCTGCAAAATTGAATGTGGCGAACGGCTCCTCTTCGGGATCGATTTCATCAACCATCGCTGCTGCTGACGCTCTGATTGGTGGACTAGTTATTCCTCCAGGAGGAACTGGTTGGTTGTCCCCATCCGCTACAAGCAGTCTAACAGAGAAATTGGCACAATATAATGAAGGCCTAATCGGTCCTGGTCATTGTGAGTAGTTACTATATTTATTTTTCTAGGAAAGGGCTGCACTTCAATGCGGCCTTTTCTTATTGTTATGTAGCGTCATGCGCGCGAAAATGAATTGTTTATAGGAGACGGGCTTAGCGCGAAATTTTATTCATGCCGCTGAAATAAAAAAGGACGCAGTCGAACCTCGTCCTTTTTAACATAGAATAAATTTATTGCTTAACGGCAACTGAATTGATATAATTACTTAAATCATTTTTACCTACTTCTGTACTGAATAAATCAAACAATTGTGTAAATGCCTGGGGTTCTGTTGCCCGATGATAGGCAAGTTTAGCTAATGTAAGCCTGTCGGATTCTGCCGATACGAGACCCAGTAAAGAGCGTATCTGGGCGATGGTGTAATAGTTGGTTGTACTATTAAACGCGGCCTTCACATCGCCAACGACACTTGATTGTCTAAAATGCAAAGATGCTTTTTGCAGCAGTTTTCTGAATTCAGCATCTGTCATCGGAGTTCGATTTGTGTATGTTTCTGTGGAAGCAGGATTGACTCCGTATTTGACAAAGTAATTCAATTCGTCACGGCTTGACTGTTTAGTAAACAAATTATTTAAAGATGAAAAATTACTAATATCAGATACTCGTGCATACGATAGTTTAGCCAAAGAGAGCCTGTTATTCTCAGCTGTAACCAAAGAAATCAATTTCTGTAATTGAGAGGCACTGAAGTATTCATCTTTGTTATTAAATGCATCTGTGAGAACCGCAACCTTACCCTCTTGTTGATATTGATTCTGTACAGTACGCACCAATGAATTAAACTGCGAATTTGAGATCGCAGGACGGGTTGTATATGGATCATTGTTCGTAACTACTGTGTGGGAACGACTGCTTATATATTTTTCCATCTCATCACGGGAAGCCTGTGAATTGAATAATGAATTTATTTCAGAAAAATTATTGGCATCAGTTACTTTAGGGTAGGCCAACTTGGCCAGCTCGATCTTATTGGCTTCAGCCTTCAGCAATGATACCAATTGTCCCACCTGTTCTGTTGTAAAGTAATTTGTTGGTGTATTGATTGCGGTTTTCGCTGCGGTAAACCTTGCTGATTCTGACCATTTAGCGCTGACAGATTTTTGCAGTTTGTCAAACTCAGTTTCGGAAATCGGATTCCTTTGCGGAGTTGTATTTATACTACCCCTTTCGATAAATGCTACCTCTTCGTTCCGTTTGATAGCAATTACCAGATCATAACCTTCTCGTAACTGAAAAGTATTGGAGTACATTGACGTCCCGTTATTACTGTTATTATCGGTTATCGAATAAACGTCGAGTCTATGTGTTCCGGTTGTCAGGTCGTTTATTGTTAGGGTCCTTTGTTTACCTGTATTATTGGATACATCTTTTGAGTAATAACTCCGTCCATCAACTTTTACTTCATAGTTATTAGAACTATTTTCGAAGCGAAGAGTTACTATCTGTGCGTGGATTGATGCAGATAGTAAGCCGGTCAATAAAAAGAATAACGTTTTCACGATGCCCTCCTTTTGTTTTAATGAAGAATGCTTTAGAATGGGCAAAGCCTATACCAGCGCCTGTTTGAAACTCAATAAGTTGTTTGGCCTCAATGCCTTTAATCCTATCTAATGTTTAAGGCGTCCGCAACAAAAAGATTAATCAGTTATCAATATGGGGAATTATACACCCGCCTGAGCGTTATACTATTTAGATCGAGCAATGACCAGATGAAATGTCTTAAGAATATCGCTTTTAGGTAAAGGAAAAAGCAAGTTGCCTATATGAAACAGGTTCACGACCAACTTTTAGAGCCGGTTTGTCGGATTGGCGGATATGGTAAACAGATGTTTCTTCATATCGTGAAGCCACTATCATCTTAACCCCCGCATTATAGTCATTGAACAATTTTTGAACCAGTTGAGGGCAATTATTATTTTTTGAAAGATGCGAAAGAAAAAGGTGAGTCATGAATGCCGGCTTGTAATTTCTGAAAAGTTCCAGCGCCTGGTTATTGGAAAGATGTCCTCTCCCTCCGCGGATACGCGCTTTTAAAACATATGGATAATTCCCCTGGTCAAGCATTATCTCGTCATAATTAGTTTCCAGAAATGCGGCGTGGCATTGTTGAAAATATCTTATTACCTGATGGCAGGGTGAGCCAATATCCGTGAATACGCCAACCGTGATTTCCCTGCACGAAATAATAAAGCTATAAGGGTCAGTTGCGTCGTGCAGTTTTGGAAATGCTGTAATAATCAAATCTCCGATAGTCACCGGCTCATGTGCGGAAAATGATCGCACAAGATCACTTCCCAGGCTAAGCCGTCCATGTCTCTTCGTCGCTTCTGTAATGTAAACGGGAACTTGATGCTTCTTTGCAAGGGTAGGGA
The DNA here is from genome assembly GCA_036742645.1 of Flavitalea sp. Taxonomy (GTDB): domain Bacteria; phylum Bacteroidota; class Bacteroidia; order Chitinophagales; family Chitinophagaceae; genus Flavitalea. The sequence goes on along the minus strand of DAINQQ010000090.1, from coordinate 9,237 downwards.
TACCCTTGATATGATCATTATGCTCATGTGAAACGAAAACGGCCTTGAGCTTTTGCATCTGCAATCCCAGGCGCTTCATCCGGGACTCTACCTCGCGGCACGAAATACCTGCATCGACCAGAATTGCTTCTTTGTCATTGCCGATATAATAACAATTGCCGTTGCTTCCTGAATTTAACGAGGTAATGAAGAGGGACATAGAAAGGCAAATTAACCGGAATTTAGCCGATTATTCATGAGGTAAATCTAGAAGCATTCATGATACTTTGCACATATGTGGAAAGATTAAGACCATCCGTTGGTTTACGCCTCCGAGTCGAATATTCAACCTATTTTTTTATCGATGCATTGCTGTTTTGACTTGCCCCGCAATAAGGAATTACAAGACGTATATGCGAAGACGTTACTCCAGTTTTGGGGGAGCTGCCTTGATTCACAAAAATTAGCAAATATCTTCTTCAGACTGGCGTGGGAAATCATGCGCTCAGTTTGAAATGTGGTACTGTGATATCTTTAGAAATATCCCTCGTGACCTTTCCTGGTCTCCACAAGCTGTTTCGTAGAGTCTTAAGAAACTTGCCATCCAGATGGGTAAAGTGATGAAAAAATTCGCTAAGAAGATGCCTAAGTTTTGTCGCCCGGGAGTATGATCTTCTGGCCGCAACTGTAACAATACTTTCCATGCAGGATAGTGCCACAGTTTTTACAGTGTTTGTTCATGAGATGATCAGAAGTCGAACTTGTCCGCAGTTGCAAGTTTATAAAGGCAAATTTGAAGCTTCTCCATTATAGCGGCCATGAATTCCCAAATAGAGAAAGTTCTTCCTCACCAGGGAACGGGCATTTCCATTACACTCTTTAAGCATCAGGCCAGCAAGGGATTAGGTCGTGGTACGATCATAGTAATTATTGATTTAAACCGCCTTATGAAACTGACATTTACATTTTTAAAAAGACTGTTGCTTGCATTCTTCCTGCTTATATTAGGAATCAAGATCCTTAGCCAGCTCTAGTTTGTCTAACTATCATGACCATTTTACATGATCTCAGGGAGATTTCTTTTTGCTTTTAGACGCTTTAGCGCTTGTGTTGAAATCCAGCGAAAGTTTTAGCCAAAATGCGAGATCTTTTTTGGTCTTTAAGACCTCTTCGCTAACAAAGACAAATCCCTTCATAGTTCTGCCTGCATGGATCATTTCTCTGCAGCCGGCTTTTTCAAGAATAGTGTCTTGAAAAGAAGGGTCGAACCTACACATCAGTTCATCATCTCCCACACTGACGCACATTTTACCGTTGACCATAAAGGTCACTCCGCGAAACATTTTCTTTTCCTCAAGATTGGGGGCGCCCGCTAATGCTTCCCTAACCCTGTTGGTGAGCTTTTCATTATAGGCCATCTCTAACTACTAAATGGTGAAGCTACTTATTGGTCGTCCATGGTCGACCGTCGACTGTGGTCCCTATTAATATCTTCAGCAAAGGTAATTGCGGGCCATCTAAAAAAAATCTTGCGATTTATTCCAACCTTTTCTGCTTTCTTCACTCTTATTAACAGAGCATTTGGAACAAGCCACACATATACTAACTGCAATGGTACGTAAGGCAAGCCAGGGAGACGTGATGGCCAGGGCAATGCTGTACCAGCAGTTTTCACAACAAATGTTCAGCATATGTGTGCGCATGACCGGACATTATGATATTAAAGACCTTTTACACGATTCATTCATTGTGGCATCCAACCGGCTCGATCAATTGAGAGAAATACATCTGTTCGGTCCCTGGTTGAGAAAGATTGTCGTGAACGAATGTATCAAAAACGGAAAAACAGGATTTATGTGGCAGGCACTAGACGAAGAAATACTGAGCACCCATCATGATGAAGATGTTGACTGGTTAAAAGAGATTGATTTCAGTCGTATTCATGAAGAGATCAAAAATCTTCCGCCGGATGCAGGCAGATATTTAACCTGTATGTTTTGGAAGATTTACTCACCAGGAGATAGCAGATATCAGGAGAAGCTTGCAATATTAAGAGCCTCTCAAAATTACAAGCCTGGTGCATCTGTTGGTGAGCTGGCACCGCGGCGTTTTACCAGTACCGTGATAATAAGGCAAAACACACTCGCATAGAATTGATTTGTAATTCCTGCACTGTAGATTTTAAGTAAGTCGCACATCGCCGAATCAAAGTACAGATTGAATAATCTGTCAAAGCCGGGTGTCGACCCGGCTTTTATTATCCATCAATGTAATATATCACTCGGTTTGTCGAGGTATAACATCGTACCGATTTTGTTAATAGATATTTAAAGAGAACATCTCAAAGTTTCATAACAACTGTTTTAGATTTTTTTATGTTAAAGGATATCGCTTCGCTTTTCCTGATTTACAACCATTTGAAGTTGATAGCATCTTACATTTAACAATCGCCAATTTACTGGCATGCTTTCCGCTTTACTGAGGAAGTTTTAATCATTAAACTTATTTAAACAGCGTTAATCAGACTTGCATGAAACAAATTCTACTATCAAAAACACAGGTTATGAAAAAGACATTATCCGTTATTACAATTGCCGCCGTGATGGCCGCTTGTAACAACAATCCTCAGAAACAGGGAGTAGGTGCGGCAGGAATCTCTGCTTCTGATACCGCAGGTCTTTCCGAATACAAGGCATGGAAAACACAAAAGGAAATGGCAGAGTTTAATGAGTACCAACAATCAAAAAATGCAATAGCATATAATTCCATTGAGCGCAAACCGGTAGCAAGTGCTCCTGTAAGAAAGGCTACAGCTAAAAGAAGTACCGCCAAATCGGGAACCGGAGCAGGTACCACCAGTACCTCATATCCTGCAAAAGCGCCGGCAAAAAAAGGCTGGAGCAAGGCTGCAAAAGGAACAGCTATCGGAGCGGGTAGTGGTGCTATCCTCGGTGCAGTGATCAATAAGAATAACAGGGCTGTCGGTGCCGTTATTGGCGGTGTAGCCGGTGGTGCAGTTGGTTATGGAATTGGTCGCCACATGGACAAGAAAGATGGACGTTACTAAGGTTCAAGCGATAGATTAAGAACGACGGGGTCACGATGACCCCGTTTTTTTTGGGGCTAAGAGAAAAGGAGTTGGAAAGAGAAGAAAGAGCAGGGAGCAGGATTTAAGAAGAGAAGCTGAGGCGAGGAAATGAATTTGTCAGCATTACCTAATAGTTGCACGGAAATTTTAAAGCCCCTCTTTCTTTAAGCAGTTCATAGTTTCCATTCTTCAACCGCGTCTTTATCCCTTAACCCGCTATTCATCAAGCCTCGCAGACATTACGTCAAACATAATTTTATTCCGTTGGTACTTGTATTTGTTTTGTATTAGAAAATTTGCTCAAAGCACTTTCTTTAATAACCTTAAAATTTTTCTTTATGCAAAACAGGAATCAAAGGCGAATGATGGTTGCATTCATCTCAATGATGCTCTTATCGGTTACATTTCTGTCATTCCGGCCCGGAGGAGATCATTACGAAGTTTACCTGAACAAAAAACTGGTATTTACTCAAATCGTAAGCCAGCCAGGAAGTTTGAAAAGCCTTGCATTGGATCAGCGCAATGTTAATGACAAGGTTGACGTCTTCTACAGTCATTGTGGAAAGCTCGGTACGAAGAGAGTAATCACGATCAGGGATGGAAAAAATGTCTTAAAGGAATGGCGTTTTTCAGATGAGGCAGGAAAATTCATGTCGGTGGGAGCGAAAGAAATTCTTGCATTGCAGAATAAGAGCGGCGACAGGAAGGTAAACCTGTACTATTCTTCGGAACAAATGCCGGATGGCAGGATACTTGCGTCGATTGTTCTGGATACCGATGCTAATAAAGCAATACCATAGCGTCCTGGCGGACTCGGCAATATACCGTATGGCTAATAGTTTTTTCTTAGCCAGCGCGGGGAGAGATTACTTAATCCGCATTTTCCATAAAATACTTCAATAATAAAAACACACAATCTGTCATTGATATCCAGTTTATGTGATAGATTAAACCTAATTGGTTGACCCCTGTTTTCCAGCAGGGGTTTTGTTTTTGTGTCAGGTGTGTGTAGGCGTCAGTCGAACGTCGACGGTCGATTGTCGGCCGGGAAATGGCCTTCCTTTTGAAATAGATATGAGACTAGTCGCGGCGTTGTGCTCCTATCATTGTCATCGAACCATTCCTGCAATTGGATACACTGTAAGCCGTTTTTCACAGCAGCAGAATAATAATCGGAAATATGATGTATAAAATATTCAAGTTGGATCAACTTGCCTTCTTGTTCGAACTTTGCCCGGCTTGCTTGTAGCTGCTTGTAGGGATGCAATTCGCACAGGTAAAAATGTCCACCTGTTTCCAGGGTCTTGGTTGCCTCTTGAAAAATGAAGTCGATATTCTCTATATGTTCCAACACAAGGCTGCAGGTTACGAGTGTCACACTTCCAAAGTCCCAGGCTTTCGTGATGTCTGCGTGCCTGAACTGCACATTTGAAGCCTTGATTTTCTCACGTGCGACATTCATCATTTCTTCTGAGAAATCTATGGCCAGCAGTTCGCCAGCCTTTGGTGCTATCCAAACCGTGTTTTTTCCCGTACCGCATCCGATTTCGGCAACCCTTGAAAAGTCAGCATTCGCGAGTAAACTTTTTGCAGCCAGTTGCTCCAGGTCACGGGTTTTGTTGACAACGCTATCGTAAGATTCGGCCCAGCGGTTATAAGCTTCCTGTGTATTCATTGCCGTCATACTTTCAGGATGATTTCAATTTGATTTAATTCTTCCTCTGAATAATCTGTATTCAACAGCGCGTGGATATTTTCATCCAGTTGCTGTACAGAACTGGCACCAATTAATACAGTAGTTATTCTTTTATCTTTTAGTAACCATGACAACGCCATTTGAGCAAGACTTTGCTTGCGGTTTCCTGCAACTTCATTGAGCTTCTGAATTGTTTTAACTTTTTGAGGCGTGATTTCGTCAGTCTTTAGAAATCCGTGGGATTTTGCTGCCCGTGAATTCTCTGGAATACCTTTTATATATTTATCGGTTAGCATTCCCTGCGCCAGCGGGGAGAACGGGATGCAGCCTACTCCATACCTTTCCAGCACATCAAGTAATCCTTCTTCCACCCATCTTTCAAACATCGAATATTTGGGTTGATGAATAACGCAAGGTGTGCCAAGGTCTGACAAAATTTTAATGGCGCGCTCAGCTTCTTCCGCCTTGTAATTTGAGATGCCCACATATAATGCTTTTCCCTGTCTCACTGCGGAATCCAGTGCCATCATTGTTTCTTCCAGTGGCGTATCAGGATCAGGACGATGAGAATAAAAGATATCAACGTAGTCAAGTCCCATGCGTTTCAGGCTTTGATCAAGGCTTGAAAGAAGATATTTCCGTGATCCCCATTCCCCGTACGGTCCGGGCCACATCAGGTATCCTGCCTTAGTTGAAATAATTAATTCATCGCGAAGCCAACCGGTAAAATCTTTCTTTAAAATGGCCCCAAAATTCTCCTCCGCAGAACCGGGCACAGGGCCGTAATTATTTGCAAGATCAAAATGTGTAATGCCCCTGTCAAATGCCCTCCTGATAATCGCCCTGCCGTTTTCAAATACGTCAACAGATCCGAAATTGTGCCATAGGCCCAAGGATATTGCGGGTAATAACAATCCGCTTTTTCCGCAACGGTTATATTTCATGGAGCTGTATCTATCCGCAGCCGGTGTGTAATGCATCGGTTATTAGTTTCTGCGAAGATTCAATATTTTTCAATGATATCAAATTTCGTGTTATGTCCTTCGAAGGAAAGATTGCTCTCAGGTTTACAAATACAACGAATGGAACCTCGGTAAAACGCCTCGTCAACCATAAAAAAAACCTGCAACACGAACGTCGCAGGCTTTACTTATCGATGTGGCTGAAATAACTTTTAGTGCATTTGTTATTTTATTTGGATAATCTTGTCCGAATAAATAACATTATCTACAACTACTTTTATAATGTAAACACCAGAGCTTTTACTTTCAAGGCTGTTGAGTGGTATCACGGAAACTCCTTTGGGTACTTTGATCCGTGATGAGACAACAATTGCGCCAGCCTGGTTATATATTTCAATTTTTGCATCAGAATCTTTCGCAGCGGATAAAGAAAGATGAGTTTGTGAACCTGACACGCCGTTGCGCAACAATCGAATAGCCGTTCTATCACTGCTTAGGTTTTCTGCAATGATCTGGCTATATTGGACATTTCCATTCATATCGGTAAACTTCAGCCGATAATACAAAGTTTCCGTCTGCAGGTCACTGATAATATCGCTGTATGTGTAAGAAGTGATCGGACTGTTTGAGCCATTGCTCAACACTTTTCCAATAACGGAGAATGGTGAGTTGCCGGTGCTTCTTTCTATTTCATAATATTTCGTACTGGTCTGGTTAAGGACTTTCCAGCTTAGTTGCAGGAATTTACTGCTTCTCGTTGCTGTGAAATCTTTAAGCATTGTCTTTAACACAGAACAATTTGGGTCTAACGTTACGGTAACTGTATCCCTTGCATATGTAGTACCGCAACTATCCATCAGTTCCTGGCTAACCACATAATCACCCGGCTGGTCAACCGTAATTGCAGGGCCGATGGTGCTGCCTATAATATTTCCGTTGGTGGTGCTCCAAGTGTATAAGGATGTCGACAAAGCATTTGTAACGCTGATGTTACTTATACCGGTTACTCCGCAGTACATCGGGATATCAGCGGCTGCAGAAGCTCGTGCGGCCCTAAAGAAATCGAAAGGACCAACGAAATCTTTTAATTCGGCTGTAAATGATGTTGAAGCACGGGTTTTTACCATGATCCTTCTGAACGGCATTAAACAAGGATCTGATGAATTGATATAAGGGTCTAACCCAAGCTTACTTAAATTGACCGAAAATTCCATGAACTGACGTGCATTGTAGTCAGTTACGATAATGTTATTCTGCAACACCGCCTGGAAGGGTCCAGCCCATGTATTGTTGCCACATTGCAATCCTGTATAGTATGTGCCAGCGGTTTTCGGGGCGATGCTGGCATATCCATAAGTAGAGCCAGCTGACGCCCCGTCAAATAGACCTCCCCAATTAAAAACGGTTGGAGTAAGTGATAGTGCGCTTTTGTTTATCCAGATCCGCGCTTCAACCATGGATAATGAAGAACTGCCATACTCCGCAGTAAAAATGATATCTCCAGCCCTAGTCACATTGCCGGCTGCGTCAAACTGCCAGGCAGTATGTCCTGCGTCGGGCCCATATCCATAGAATCGCAGTGCCGTACGATCATAATAAATATCTGTCTGATACATCTCGAAGTCGATGTATCGGTTACCTGTGGTATTGTCCAAAGAAAAAGCACCAAATAGCCAAAGAGAATCACTGCCACTGGTACCGTCTCTTCGTACGTGTATAAACATGTCTAGAATATCGTTCTTATCCGGAACACCTTGCGATACCGGGCAAGTCCAGTTGTCTGGATTCATTCCGTTTTTATTACCGCCGAAAAAAACCGTACTGTCGTCACCATGATAATCCCTGATGAACATAGCATCAATTAAAAGTTTGCCATTAACAACAGAGAATTGAGGGAAACGCATGTTACGGAAAAAAGGCAATCTCCTCGACGAAGGATCAGAAGCATATCTGCTTAATAAATACGCTGCACCCGTTGTGTCGATGATGAATTCTCCAACAGTTCCATTATTGCGGAACCAGTCGTCATTGCCGGTTTCTATAGCGTTATCAAAGAAGTTAGCGCGCAGGTCGGCATCGACTCCAAAGTTTGCTCGTTTGGCAGGAGTTGTTACCTGTGCGAATAGCACAGAAGTTATACCTGACAATAATGTTAGAATGAGTAGATTTTTTTTCATCGGTTTGGATTTAGTGAAAATACCTGCATCCCTGCGGATGCAGGTATTTAATATTAACGGTGCCTTACTATCCGAACTTCAGCAACGGGCGATTCCTCCTGCGAGCCATCTTTCTTGACGGCGACTACCTTGTAAAAGACAGTGCCGGGTTCAACAGTTGCATCGACGTACTTGGTCCAGTGACCACCACCTGATGCTTGTTGACCAACAGTCTCAAACCATGCTCCGTCATAAGAACGCTTGATAACGAAACCTGAAACATCCGTCGAATTGTAAGTCCAGCTTAGTGAGGCATTATTGTGCTGGCGATGAACATTGATGCTTCCGAAGTTATTCACTGAAAATACCTTCGAAGGCTGTGGCTGCGGATTAGGTGAGCCGATTGCATTCAATGTTAACACAACAGCTAACAATAGGGCGATTCTCGTTTTCATAATTATTGGGGTTTGGGGAACAAAGTACAAAATATAAGTTCCTGTCAAATAGTAAATGCTCTCCGTATTTTCTTCATGCAATGGGTTTTATAGGAGACAATGTAAGCGTAGAATTACGAGCCTAACGATATATACTTTGGCTAAAGGTTTGAATTTGTGGATGTAATAATAATTTAATCTTTTGCTCTAAATCGAAAACCAAATCAGTCTATATTTGGGAATCCACACTACAGTGTTTTACATCTAAAGCTTAACTATGAAACTCCTTAACCTATTCTCGAGGGTATGGATAATCCTTTCCTTACCTCTTTCAGTTTTTTCTCAAATCAATCTTTCAGCAGGAACATATCAACAGGATTTTAATACGCTCGCTTCCTCGGGCACGTCCGCTGCTCTTCCATCGGGATGGTTATTCCTTGAATCCGGAACGAATGCCAACACGTTGTATAGTGCTGGAAGCGGATCAGGAAATGCCGGAGACACTTATAGCTTCGGAATTGCAGGGAGTAATGAAAGAGCTTTTGGAGGATTGTTATCTGGCAGCCTGACACCAACGATTGGAGCATTCTTCATCAACAACACCGGTTCGACTCTATCCTCCTTCACAATATCATATACTGGTGAACAATGGAGATTGGGTACGGCCGACAGGGGACCTGACGTATTAAATTTCCAAATGAGTACCGATGCGACATCTTTAAATACGGGAGTATGGAATGATATAGACGCACTAGATTTTTCCTCGCCATCAACTACTGCTCCTATTGGTTTAAGGGATGGAAACGATGCAGGGAATCGCGCAACTGTTAGTTTTACAATTACTGGCTTATCTATAGCAAACGGAGCAACTTTTTATATCCGATGGACTGACTTCAATGTATCAGGAGCGGATGATGGTCTT
>DAINQQ010000089.1:7307-21525 GCA_036742645.1 Flavitalea sp. | reverse complement strand
AAAGAGCTGCATTTTTAACTGTTACATTATATACTCCTGGCGCAATATTATTGAATACGCCAGTGTTGTTTGTATAAGTAGAACCATCGATACTATAAGTATTCCCTCCCCCGGGAGCCGGAGTATTTACGGTAATAGTGCCCGTTGCTACCGCACAGGTTGGTTGGGTCGGTGTCACTGTGGGCGCGGGCGGGAGTCCGTTTGGTAAATTAAGAGTTACCGTTGTCGCAGGTGAGATACAGTTGCTCGCATTTTTAACCGTTACGTTATACGTGCCAGCCTTTACCAGCAGAAAGATGCCAGTTGTATTAGAATAGTCGATCCCATCGATGCTATAAAAGAGTCCGGGGGCAGGCGGCGTTACCGTAATAGTTCCATCCCTTTCAGTGCACACAGGTGATGGAGTGGGTGTCACGGCCGGTGCACCAAAAACGACCTGCGTCAAAACAGGTGAGATGGATGGGGTGTTCGTCGTGAGTAAATGATTTCCGGTAGTGAAAATCGGCGGCGTAAAAGTGGCAATGCCAGACAGGTTAGTATTCGCAGTTCCAAGAGGAAGGGCCCCGTCCAGGAAAGTAACCACAACACCTGCGCCGGGATTGGGGGTAACTGTCGCTGTAAGTATTACGCTTGAGCCTGCACATGCGGGGTTATTGTTCGATGTCAGCACAACAGTTTGTCCCTGCATTTTTGCGCTGAAACCCAAAAGAAATATCAAACAACTAAAAACAATTTTCTTAGCAAGGGATAATATCGGGTAGACCTTTTGCATCCTTATTCCAGGTAAAAACACACCCTGTACGAAACTTTCTTTCATACGGGTCACAAGGCAGGGTGAACTAAGACTATACCTTAGAATATCGAATGTGTGGCAGAGGCGCATTAAGTCTTCGGACTGATTGCTTTGAAAGGGTTAACTAATTTGGATTAATGAACGAAGTTTCTGAATAGGATAAAAGCGTTTTCCCAATGAAGGAAATTGAATAGTCGTTGATAAGATATTTGGAGATTATACTCTAACGATAGAAATTTTGGGTGCCAACCGAAAGGAGATGCGAAATGTTAGAGATTAATTGACTAAGGTAGTATAAAAGATGGTTTTATACAATGAATGGGAGCACCTTATTGTGTTTTAAAATTGAATCAGTAGCCTGGTTCACACGGGGAAGATTCTCTTCCCTCGTAAATTTTTCCATTTTTGTCTCAACCAGTTCATAATAAAACTCAGAATCGACTTGAATACCAAGTGTTTACGAAAGCATAAGCAGATTACACCGCTTCTGCCGAGAAAACTTCCATTACCAAGAATGAGTAAGGTAATTCAATAGATTCTTTTCAGTACTGTTGTGATGGGAAAGTTGATCTCCACGCGATGTCAAGGTGCATAATTACTGTCAACCAAACCCGAATACATTTATTTATTAACTGAACTATCATGAGATTCCTATTCTTCCTCTTTTCGTCATTTTTTTTCTCTGTCAGCCTCGCACAAAACCCCGTCGGCATTTTCGAAAATCATGAAGATATTGGCAAACCGAAAAAAGCTGGTTCGGCTCAATTCGACGACGTTACCCAAACATATAGAATCACCGGCGCAGGTTACAATATCTGGTTTAACAGGGACGAATTTCAGTATGTCTATAAAACAATGAAAGGCGATTTCATTCTCACCGCGGATTTTGCCTTTACAGAAGAAGGCGGGAACGGTCATAAGAAAATCGGGTGGATGATCAGGGAATCTTTGGATGAACAGGCTGCCAGCATGATTGCCTGTGCGCATGGCGACGGATTGATTGTTCTCCAATGGCGGCCATACCGCGGCATGTTCATGAGAGATCCACAGGATGAAATTTTCTTTCCGAAAAAGAAATTTCAGTCAATCCAATTGGAGCGGATCGGTAAAAAAATGACCATGAGTGTGGGTAACCCGGGCGAACCCCTGCAGGTAGTCGGCGCGCACGAGATGCCCGACATGAGAGATTCGGTGTATGCAGGTTTATTTATCTGTTCGCATGATTCAAACACGGTCGAGGAAGCCAGGATATGGAATGTTCGCATTGCTAAACCTGTTTCGAATGCTTATAATCCAAATCCATTAGTTCGAACTGCGACGGTAGAAGGCGTGCTCGGATCGCGACTTGAAATTATGAACGTGTTTGACGGTAAGCGCAAGGTGATCCATGAATCGACACGAAGATTCGAAGCCCCTAATTGGATGCCCGATGGGAAAAATCTAATTTTCAATGGTGACGGTGCACTATACAAGATCCCGATCGAAGGCGGCACACCTGAAAAAATTAATACCGGTACTGCAACGAGAAATAACAACGATCATGGCATTTCCTTTGATGGAAAAATGCTGGCTATAAGCAGTCATCGGGAGGGACTACCCGGTGGCGGTTCTACGGTCTATGTTGTTCCGATCACTGGAGGAGCTCCAAAATTGCTTACGGAAAATACTCCTTCCTACTGGCATGGCTGGAATCCAAATGGCAAGGACGTACTCGTGATCGGTCAACGAAATAATAGCAAAATATATAACATATACAAAGTACCTGTTAATGGCGGTCTGGAAGTTGCGTTGACAAACAACACCACAGGTCATGTCGATGGCGCCGAATATTCGTCCGACGGAAAATATATTTATTACAATGCGAACCCGACGGGAACTATGCAGATCTGGCGAATGAAACCGGATGGTTCTTCCAAAGAACAACTGACATTCGATGAATATCATAATTGGTTCCCTCATATTTCTCCCGATGGAAAGTGGATGGTGTTTGTTTCTTTTCAACCGGATATTGAACCGGCAGGGCATCCAGCATATCAACGGGTGATGTTAAGACTTATGCCGTTGACAACTGCAGGCAGCACAAAAGTGATTGCTCACTTGTATGGAGGGCAGGGCACTATAAATGTCCCCTCCTGGGCGCCCGACAGCAAGAGAATTGCTTTTGTTAGTAATTCCGAAAGAGCGGAGAAATAATTGCCTATTAATCGTAATGCTCGATTTACGCGAGAAGATAATTCCTGGTATCCAATATCTGGTATCCAGTTTTCAACCATTAAAGTGGGATTGAAAAAGCATCACATTAAGAATATTCATTTAAATTGACAGCACTAAACAGAGACATATGAGACGTTTATTATCTGCGATACTATTATGCATGATTCATATTAGCTTTAGCGCCGGCGTTTCAGCGCAGCAAAAACAATTCAAGGCATTGTTGGTAACCACTACAAAAGGTTGGCATCATGAGTCACTGCATGCCGGAGTGTTAGCGTTACAGGACCTGGGTAAGAAAAATTTTTTCGATGTCGTATTATTTGAGAATCCGAATGGATTTACCGATAAATATGTTGAACAATTCCAGGTGATTATTTTTTTAAATACTACGGGAGATATTTTCGATTCTGCTCAGCAAAAAGTGATGGAGCGTTTCATTCAATCTGGAAAAGGATATGTCGGAATTCACAGCGCTTCTGACACAGAGTACGACTGGGAGTGGTACACGAAACTTGTAGGTCGGATGTTTCATATCCATCCTGCAATTCAAACAGCGAGAATGAATGTGATTGATACAAAGTTTCCCGGTCTGCAAGGTTTTACCGGAAATAAACTGTTCACTGATGAATGGTATGAATTCGGACCCGAAAAAACATCCGGTCTCAATTATATTCTTGCCATAGACGAATCGAGCTATAATGCGAAAGTCCAGTGGGGAGCTAAAAAAGGAGAAGGTATGGGACAGTTACATCCTGTTGCATGGTATCATAACTACGATGGCGGCCGTGCTTTTTATACCGCGCTTGGTCACGTACCGACTATTTTTAGTGATCCGATTTATTTGAATCACTTATATTCAGGAATTTTCTGGGCTGCAACTGGTCGTAAATGATGTAAATACCTTCGTGCCTTTGCGGACTCATGAATGTACAGTGGGCTCGCCAGGAATTTAATTCGTGTAATTAGTGGCAAAAGCATAAAAGGATCTTAGTTGCACAGAAAACACGAAGGTTTTCTAAATTGTGTCCTCGCATCAATTTAAGCTGATCAAAAATCATTCAATGGACAAATTATTAATCGTAATTACCTTCTTTGTTGGATTTTCCTTTCAGAATCTCAATGCGCAAGACATACAAACAAAACCTTCGAAGACTACTTTTTCGAATCCTCTGCCTGTCCAATTTGCTGATCCATATGTTTTGTACGATAATGACATGTACTACATGTATGGAACAGGAGGCGGAGCCAGGAACGGTTTTGCGGCTTATCAGTCTGCAGATCTTGTGAATTGGAAATCGCTTGGCCAGGTATATTCAACCGATTCAAACTCCTGGGGCATCGGTGCTTTTTGGGCGCCCGAAGTTTACAAGGTGGAGAATAAATATTATATGTTCTTCAGTGCGCAGTGGAAAGTGAATCCAACAAATGAATTGGAAAATTTCAAGATCGGCATTGCAGTCGCTGATAAGCCAGGAGGACCCTTCGTTGACCTTTCGGATAAACCTCTTTTTGATCCTGGCTATCCCATCATTGACGCAAATGTATTTTTTGATGATAACGGCAGAACATACCTCTACTATTCGAGATGCTGTTATAAACATCCTGTCCACAGTGAGATCGCAACACTTGCCAAACAAAAAGGATGGTTCAATGAGATCGAGGAAAGTTGGGTGTACGGTATTGAACTGAAATCCGATTTGTCTGGTGTTATAGGTGAACCCGTTCTTTTGCTAAGTCCACCCGTAAGTATGGCGGACAAGCAGGCCGAATGGGAGAGCAGATCGGTTACTTCACGTGAAGTAAACCGCAGGTGGACGGAAGGATCGGTAACTTTCAAAAAAGGCAACACATACTTCATTATGTATTCAGCAAACCATTTTGCTGGACAAAATTATGCTGTTGGATATGCAACTTCCAACTCGCCGTTAGGCCCTTTCAAAAAAGCTGCTAATAATCCCGTGCTACAAAAAAATACGGCGATAGGGGGATCAGTAACGGGAACTGGTCATAACAGTATCACCTATTCTCCTGATGGAAAAGAAATGTTTTGTGTGTATCATGGAAGAACAACGGCAACTGGTGATGAGCGTGTTGTTTTCATAGATAGAATGAAGGTGGATGGAACGAAACTTTCTGTCTTTGGACCTACAACAACTCCCCAGGTTTTACCTTCCGGCGTCAGGCTGCAAACAGTTCTATCGAAGTAATAAGTTCTCGCAAAGACTCAAAGGCGCAAGGAGTTTCTTTCTTTGCGCCTTCGTGTCTTTGCGAGAATAATTATTTGGCGCGATTCGTAAGATTCGTACCTTATGTATAATCAAAAACTTTATTTTATGCCAATCGTAAAAGTCATCGAGGTAATTGCTTCGTCCGAGGTCAGTTTCGATGAAGCCATTAAAAATTGTCTTGCAGAAGTTTCGAAAACGGTTCACAATATCGACTCCATTTATGTAAAGGACTTCAAGGTCCATGTAAAAGATCAGAAAGTTTCTTCTTACGGAGTCATCTGCAAAGTTTCATTTCGAGTTGATCAGAAGTAACGTCACCCGCCCTCTATAGTAGACTCATAACTCTATTCTTCACTAAAAAGTCAAATTTATGTTCGACAAACTAATCGATCTTGTTCGGCAAAATGCAGGCGACGGCATACTGAATAATAAAGCGATTCCCAATGAAAAAAATGAACAGGCTGTTCAGGGCGCAGGAAATTCTATCATGGCGACTTTACAAAACGCATTGGCAGGCGGAAAGATTCAAGATGTTTTAGGTTATTTTAAAGGTGGTGGAAGTGATGGGGAAATTGTGAAGGAAGCCACTGGCAACTATTCAAAAGACCTTCAGCACAACTTAGGACTGAACGAATCGGATGCTCAAAACGCTGCTAACAAAGTTATTCCTCAGGCTATGAATCAACTTGCTAATAAAACTACAGATCCGTCGGACAATAGTTTTAACATCCAGGACATCAACAAACTCAGTGGTGGCAAAACCGGTGGGATGGATGTTCAGGCTTTATTGAATCGTTTTGGAGGAGGAAAGTTAGATAAAGACGGTGATGGCGATGTAGATATGCAGGATCTGACATCGATGTTTAGTGGTGGTGGTGGCGTAATGGATAAAGTCAAAGGCATGTTCAGCTAGTCAGGATGTTAACTGGGATTGCTTGTGCAAAAGATTATATATGAATGGTGATACGATGCAGTATGCCATTCATTTTTTTTGCCATGAATCCATCGTGCATGTCAAAGGATTCGTGGCAAAAAATGATTAGAGCTTTAGAAGCATCGAGAGAAAAAGGTAAGTCAAAGATGGTTACTTCTACGCCGGATTCTATTTTCATCGTCCTGTACAATGGATATTATTTAACTATGAAGAACAGGCATGGAATTTCATTTCTTGCATTCGCGATGCGACATAACGATCTCCCGGTTTTTCTCTTTAGTAAATACATTTCATATCGAAGTTGCACGAAGTTGAGTTTTATCATATATGTACCGTAACGTTTCAAACATTAATTTATGAATAGAAAAATCCTGTCACTGCTTGTGCTACTATCCTTTTCCAGTCTTACCAGTTCTCAAAGTCCATCAAACAAAAATTTATTTGAGTTTGATAGCAGCAGTTCACCTCGTTGGAGCAGTTTCGAGAACATCACTGCCGAAAAAGGAAAAGGAGGTATGGAAAACAATGGTGCCAAAGGTCATCCTTCTAATGGTATTGAAGCTGGTGAAACAAAAGTTTTGTTGAATGTACAGGGACCCGGGATCGTTAACAGGATGTGGGCAACCATCATTGACCGGTCTCCCGAAATGTTACGATCCTTAAAGCTCGAAATGTTTTGGGACGGCGAAACCAAGCCGGCCGTCTCAGTTCCATTCGGCGACTTTTTTGGAATAGGTTTGGGACAAACTGCCAAGTACCATAATGTATTTTTTGCCAATCCCGAAGGACGGTCATTCTTATGTTACATTCCCATGCCTTTTAAAAAATCTGCGAAAATTCAAATAACAAATGAATCAGGAAAAAGGCTATCTCATTTATTCTTTGATGTAAACTTGCAAAAGATTACAAAATGGAATCCGGATTTCATGTACTTCCATTCGTTCTGGAGCAGAGATACTGCTACGACGTTGGGGGAGGATTTCCAGTTACTACCAACGGTGAACGGCAGGGGAAGATTCCTCGGAGTAAATGTCGGCGTGAATGCCAATCGAATCTATGAGAATTATTGGTGGGGCGAAGGGGAAGTAAAAATGTATGTCGATGGCGACCAGGAATTTCCGACGCTTGTCGGAACAGGCACTGAAGATTATATCGGAACTGCCTGGGGTCAGGGAGAATTTTTTAATGACTACGCCGGTTGCCTGATCGCAAATAAAGATACTGTCGCATGGGCATTTTACCGGTACCATGTTCCGGATCCGGTGTACTTCAAAAAAAACCTGAAGGTTGCGCTTCAGCAAATGGGAGGAAACAGGAAGGATTTAGTCATAGCGCTTCAGAAGAAAGGCGTGCCGATGATTCCGGTTGGCATTGACGATTCAAAAAAATTGCATCCGTTGTACAAAAAAGGAACGGTTCCAAAATTGGATTCTACAGGGTTACCGGAAGGCTTTTCAAATTTCTATCGTTCGGACGATGTGTCGGCGACCAGCTATTTTTACCTGGATAAAGCATCAACCAACTTGCCTCTTTTACAACCGCTGGATATTCGTTTGTATAATTTGAAAAAGAAGTCTTAGTAGATGTTTCGTCGTGTCCGTCGTGGTATCCTCGTTGTGTTCGTTGTAAGCCTCTGATAGTGCGATAATAGGGGGGGCCCAACGAGCACGGCGAGAGTGGCACAACGAACACGACGGAAAAAATTTAAAACAACAACATGAAACGATTTATTTTTTCGATTCTCTGTGTCTTTCTTGTCATTACCAAAGGCACGACTCAATCAAAGACAACCTTTAGCAAAGAAACAGGAGAGTATGGAACGATGCTACAGCAATTAGAGTATGCGATGACGAACTATCAGGAAAAATGGGTGAAGACACTGGGAGGTAAGAAACGAAATGTTTTTGTTCCCTGGATTCGTGACCACGTTCATGTAATGAAGGCAATGAAATACATTCATCCGGATATGATATCTTTTATCGAATTCTATCTGGAGAATCAGACGGAAGAAGGGTTGTATTTCGATTATTATTATCCGCTTAACGCTCGGGGAATCAGCGACAGGATCAATCTTTTTGATAAACGTTACTGGAAGTTGATACCCGAAGACAGTATTCAAATGCATCGCCTGCCGGTGGAAGCAGATCTTGAATACCTGTTGGTGGAAGGAGTATATGCAATCTGGCAATCGACAAGTGATACGGTTTTTGTAAAAAAATGGTTACCTGCCCTGGTGAAAGGTATGCATTACTCTATGACAGATCCATTACGCTGGTCGAAGAAATACCAGTTATTAAAGCGAGGTTACACACTGGACACATGGGATTTCTTACAGCTTCCCGTTTCACGGCAGGAATATACCCGCAATGGAGGCAATGTGCAAAAAGGGATCTTTAACATCGATGAAAACACACCGATGGGAATTATGCACGGCGATAACAGTGGTATGTATGCGGCCTGCAATCAATTATCCCGCATGTTTATGGCCGTGGGGGATAGCGCTGCTGCAGAAAAATGGAAACAGGAAGCAGCTGGCATTCAGAAGCGTGCAAATGCTTTATGCTGGAATGGTAAGTTTTATGCGCATTTTATTGAAGACGACCCGCAGCCGCCTTATCTAAAAATGGATCAGAAAAATACGCTCAGTCTTTCTAATCCTTATGATATCAACCGTGGTTTACCAAACCGCGACATGGCCCAATCAATTATTCAAACATACAGGGAACTGAAAGAAAGCAATAAGAGAAATTCATTCGCTGAATGGTACGGGATTTACCCAGCTGTGTATCCACATTTTGCTGATTACAAACCCGGTTCCTACATGAACGGAGGTGTAAATACTATTGTTGCCGGAGAGTTAGCCAAGGCGGCTTTTCGTAATGGATATGAAACTTACGGCGTAGACATTTTGCAACGGTTGCTGGAATTAATGAAAAAGCACAATGGTACTTTGCCGGTGTCCTACACTCCGGATGGTAAGGTAGATGAAGGTATACCAGACAACTGGGGACAGGCAGCTGTATATAGCGCATTAATTGAGGGGTTGGCAGGAATAGTTGATAAAGGCACACAATTCAGGGAGGTTGAAATCTCCCCAGGATGGTTAGCTGCAAACAAAGACTATGCAGACGTAACAGTCACTTATGGCGCCACACAGGCTTCAGTAGGTTATTCTTATTCTCACGATCGAAAGGCGAAAAAGATCGAATTGAAAGTGGATGGTAATATCGATGATGGCACTGCCCGAATATTACTGCCAGCCGGAACCAGCAGAAAAAAGGTGTCGCTAAATGGCAAAACTGTTTCATCGACTGTGGATGCGGTTGGCAAAAGCCAGTATATCGTAGTGAAAAGCTGGAAAGGAATGAAAACGGATATTTCTGTCCTATATAAATAGTGTTTCCAACGATCGCGTTTTTCCAGACATCTCTACAAGCAGTGGAGTTTTTAACCAAGATGTATTCTGGATTCTAAGTTTCCTACCTCCAGGATTCAATGCACCAGGATTAAACACAACATTATTCTTCGCGGCTTTGCGCCTTTGCGCGAGAATATTTCACGCAAAGATCCTAAGACGGGAAGGAAAAAAGCGATCTTCAAATAAATAAAAATACTTCGTGACGAAACCTTTTATCCACCAGGATCGAAACACAACATATTCTTCGCGGCTTTGCGCCTTTGCGGGAGAATATTTCACGGAAAGACGCTAAGACACGAAGGAAAAAAGCGATCTTCAAATAACTAAAAATACTTCGTGACTAAACCTTCCATTGTTGTTATTGGCAGTTCGAATACAGACATGGTCATCAAAACAACACACCTGCCACATCCCGGTGAAACCATTCTCGGCGGAGATTTTTTTATGAATGCTGGTGGAAAAGGAGCCAACCAGGCGGTAGCCGCGGCGAGACTGGGCGGTAATGTTACATTCTTTACGAAAGTTGGCGATGATATTTTTGGTGAACAGGCCAGAGCTCTATTTGAAAAAGAGAGTATAGATACCTCCTATGTACTCACTGATAAGAACTCTCCTTCAGGTGTGGCTTTGATCACGGTTGATAATAAAGGAGAGAACTGTATCGTGGTTGCTCCAGGCGCTAACAATGCTTTAAGCGCTTCTGACCTTCAGCTGAGGAGCAGTGTTATTGAAAATGCATCTTTGATTATCGTTCAATTAGAAATTCCTTTGGAAACAGTAGAATACATTTCAAACCTGGCGTCGACTGCAGGAGTAAAACTGGTACTTAATCCGGCACCTGCGTGTAAGTTGAGCGATGAATTATTGTCGCAAATTGACATCATTACCCCGAATCAAAAAGAAGCCGAAATGCTTACGGGAATAACAGTAAACGATAACGAGTCTGCAAAAGTTGCGGCACGGGCATTGAGCAAAAAAGGAATTAAATCAGTGATCATTACTCTTGGTTCCTCCGGCGCAGTGCTTTATCACGAGAATGTGTTTAGTAATGTTGAAGCACCCGTTGTTGAACCCGTTGACACAACCGCCGCCGGTGATGTTTTCAATGGAGCTTTAGTAGTTGCGTTATCGGAAGGGATGGGTATGCATAGTGCTGTTCAATTTGCGTGTAAGGCTGCGGCTATTTCTGTTACAAGATTGGGTGCCCAGGCATCTGCACCCTATCGAAAAGAGATTGAAGATTTTAAGTTATCCTAAGGTCAATATGTCTTTGTGTCCTTAGTGTCTTCCGTTGTGTTCATTGTGAACCATTGACTGCATTATAAGGAGGTTCACTAAGTACACAACGGAAGGCACAAAGGATTTTTCGAAATTGTACGCACTGCAAAAAACGAACACCCAATGTTTATCATCAACGATTACGCCCTGGCTATTGTATTCTGTATTATCACCATGTTGTGCTGGGGATCATGGGCAAATACGCAGAAACTTGCTGAAAAGACCTGGCGCTTTGAACTGTTTTACTGGGACTATGTAATTGGTATTTTGTTATTCTCACTAATCAGCGCTTTCACCTTAGGCAGTATCGGTGAACAGGGGAGAAGCTTCGTAGATGACCTTATGCAGGCGGACAGTCGTAATATTGGTAGTGCTTTTCTCGGTGGAATTATATTCAATGCCGCTAATATTCTTCTTGGAGCCGCAATTGCTATCGCGGGAATGGCAGTTGCCTTTCCTGTCGGTATTGGGCTTGCGTTGGTGCTTGGTGTACTTGTAAATTATTTTGGTGCTGAAAAAGGAAATCCTGTTTTATTATTTACAGGTGTAGCATTTGTGGCCATCGCGATAGTTATTAACTCGATAGCTTACAAACGGACTAACGCAATGAATCAGAAAGTCTCTTCAAAAGGAATATTCATTTCACTGCTTGCAGGTTTTTTGATGTCATTCTTTTACCGATTTATTGCTTCCTCTATGGATCTTGAAAACTTTGAGGATCCGGTGACCGGCAAAATGACTCCTTACACAGCGGTGTTTATTTTTTCCCTCGGAATTTTTGTAAGTAATTTTCTGTTTAATACAATTCTGATGAAAAGGCCACTGCAGGGAAGACCTACCAATTATGGCGAATATTTCCGGGGAAAATTTCCAACCCACATAGTAGGTGTTCTTGGCGGTTTGATATGGGGGATGGGGAATTCGTTTAACCTTATAGCGGCAGGAAAAGCAGGTCCTGCTATATCCTATGGGCTGGGACAAGGGGCGACGTTAGTGGCTTCATTGTGGGGTGTCTTTATATGGAAAGAATTCAGGAATGCACCACGTGGAACAAATATCCTGATTGCTGCCATGTTTTTATTTTTTATTGCTGGCTTAGCCGGTATAATATATGCGGGAACTTAAGATTTACAAATTGATAGTTATTGGCATTCTGCTGCATTCCGATCGATAAACTCAATTGTTTCATTGGTTACCTTCAGGCGTATTAGCCTGTTCAGCAGGAGGAACAGAAGGCCTGGTCACCTTCTGTCGACTGCTAGCTCTTTGATTTTGTATATTTGAATTGCTGCGCAACTTTCTTTTGCCTTCCTGGCTTGACACATTGCGGGGAATATAGTTTCCCGGTTGTCCCGTCGTTAATTTTGGCGGTGTAATAATCCGCTTTGCACTTGGTAAATTTCTCGCGCCATTTGCCGGTGAGATAGATTGCTCCGTCGGTTTAGCTGTTCGTTTTTGCTGGACTGCTTTCGTTAATAACTCCGACGCTGGCTTTTCACTCGCTACCTGAGCGCGGGAAGCCAGCGTCAAACTCAGAGCTCCCATGACAATGATTGTGAATTTCAATTTATTTTTCAAATGCATGATCGACTATTTGACACTTATGAGAACATTTATTTTTCCTACGCCATTCTGATTATAGTCCTGCAAAGCTTTTCCAAGTACCTGGCCGACTCGTACCTTATCAGGGTCTGCTTTCATTGCAACACCAGGCTGGGAAGATGTAACGATCAGATCACCTCTTTTTATAACGCCGCCCTCAAGACATACTTTCGTAGGGATTACGCCAATAACACCCATTGGTACCATTTTTTCCAATTGATTGCGTTCTGCATTTTCTTCTGTGAGTAACACGCCGGGTTTCGTAGCATAAACACCAGCCACCAGTGTGGAATAAGCTGTTGTGGATTTTTCTACTTTTCGGTCAGACGATTCCGAGATGATCAACACATCGCCTGCTTCGTATTGGCTACGATTGCCCTCTACATCAAAATATTCCGCGATATCGGCGCCGCCTACCTGCGTCCCGCCGTTAAAATATCCCATACCGTTATGGTCTACACGGGCTACATTTAAGTTATTGGCTTTAAATACGGCCAGGTCTCCTGCGGCTGATCCCTCAAGCTCAGCGACCAATGCGGTGCCACCTGTAGCTCCGTTTGCATTAGCCAATGCAAGGATGCCGATACCTCCATTTGAATTATTGAAACCCTTAACCCCTGCGAATGTGCCATCGTTGCGACCTGTGATCCCGCTTGCAAAGGTGCTGCTCGTATAGCCAAAAACACCTTCGCCGGTTCCAAAGTTAAGACCGATAATTCCCGCGCCGGCTGCGTCGAAAGCGGTTCCTGTTACAGCAGTTCCTAAGATCGACATTGAGCTTATACCGTTGCCCGCGCCATTATTCGAAACAAATAATACATCGTTGATATTCCCAGGATTTGAAATATCAAATGATGCGGCATTTCCGTCGTTACTCGTTGCAAAAATACCGCTGCCTGAAACACTGTTACCATAGAGGCCAACACCGCTTATTGCAGAGCCATAAACGCCACTGCCACTCACTGCAGAACCATATACACCCTGTCCACCCGCTGCATGTGATCCCCATACTCCAGCCCCATCAGTTGCTGTGCCGCTATTGATACCGCGCAAAGCTGCAGCGTTTGCACCTGGTGTTGGGGAGGTAATCTTTCCAACAATCGCATATGCATTGGGGCTAGTAGAAGAATTAACAGTTTCAACGGCAGGACCAGAGCCTGGGTTTGTAATTGTAACCAGAGGCGTCGCAGCAGTCATTGTGCCAGCATATGGCAAAGTAAAAGTTCCGGTAACATCACTGGCAGGAACCCATTGCGTACCATCGAACTTTAGTACTTGTCCATTTGCAGGAGCAGTGTTGCTCAGATTGATGCCCTGAAGCTTTGATACACTCGGGTTCGGGTATACGCCGGAGAGGTCCCCTCCAGCCCCGCCCATTGGAGGTAAAGCTGTCGGAATAATTCCAGCACCAAGTTTTGATATGGTAATCGCACCATCGGCGATTTTTGACGTTGTGATCGCATCATCTGCAATTTTCGTAGTCGTGATGGCACTTGCCGCTACTGAAGGATTTGGAAAAGTTCCATCAAGGTCCCCACCCGCTGTGCCGCTTATTGGCAAGCTCGTAGGAATTACTCCTGGAGCAAGCTTTGATAAAGTAATTGCGCCATCTGCGACTTTAGCAGTCGTGATGGCATTTGCAGCTACAGAAGGATTTGGAAAAGTTCCATCAAGGTCGCCACCTGCTGTGCCGCTTATTGGCAAGCTCGTAGGAATTACTCCTGGAGCAAGCTTTGATAAAGTAATTGCCC
>DAINQQ010000089.1:0-7207 GCA_036742645.1 Flavitalea sp. | reverse complement strand
AAGGATTTGGAAAAGTTCCATCAAGATCACCACCGGCTGTTCCGCTAATTGGCAAACTTGTTGGGATTACTCCAGGTGCAAGTTTGGCTGCAGTTACAGTACCATCAGCGATTTTTGATGTTGTGATTGCAGCATCCGCAATCTTCGGAGTCGTGATGGCATTGAGAGCAACTGAAGGATTTGGAAAAG
The DNA here is from genome assembly GCA_036742645.1 of Flavitalea sp. Taxonomy (GTDB): domain Bacteria; phylum Bacteroidota; class Bacteroidia; order Chitinophagales; family Chitinophagaceae; genus Flavitalea. Next base: position 7,018 of record DAINQQ010000089.1, on the reverse strand, counting down.
TTCCATCAAGATCACCGCCCGCTGTTCCACTTACGGGTATGCTTGTGGGAATTACTCCAGGTGCCAGTTTTGCTGCTGTTACTGCGCCATCAGCAATTTTGGTCGTAGTGACGGCGTCATTGGCCAACTTTGGAGTAATTACTGCTCCATTAGCAATCTTGCTATTGGTAACTGCATTTGATGCAATATTTGGGTTCGGATAATTACCACTCAAATCACCTCCCGCTGAACCGGACGGGAATGAACCGCCTACGATCAACCCGGGTGCTAATTTGCTCGCGGTAATAGAGCCATCTTCAACTTTCGCGGTGCTGATTGACAAATCCGCAATTTTAGTATTAGTAATAGCACCATCAGCAACCTTTGAAGTAGTGATGGCATCGGCAGCAATCACCGGATTTGGATATGTTCCATTTAAATCACCACCTGCGCTCCCAGTTGGCGGCAGTGTTGAAGGTATAATGCCAGGCGCCAGCTTTGATAAAGTCACTGCGCCATCTGAAATTTTCGCTGTTGTGATTGCATTTAAAGCGATCGAAGGATTTGGAAAACTTCCATCAAGATCACCACCCGCTACACCACTTACCGGTAAACTTGTCGGAATTACTCCCGGTGCCAACTTAGCTAAAGTAATAGCGCCATCAGCAACCTTTGAAGTAGTAATCGCATCGGCAGCAATCACCGGATTCGGATATGTTCCATTTAAATCTCCGCCTGCGCTGCCAGTCGGCGGCAGGGTAGAAGGTATAATGCCGGGCGCCAGTTTGGATAAAGTCACTGCGCCATCTGAAATTTTCGCTGTTGTGATTGCATTTAAAGCGATCGAAGGATTTGGAAAACTTCCATCAAGATCACCACCCGCTACACCACTTACCGGTAAACTTGTCGGAATTACTCCCGGTGCCAACTTAGCTAAAGTAATAGCGCCATCAGCAACCTTTGAAGTAGTAATCGCATCGGCAGCAATCACCGGATTCGGATATGTTCCATTTAAATCGCCACCTGCGCTGCCAGTCGGCGGCAGGGTTGAAGGTATAATGCCCGGCGCCAGCTTTGATAAAGTAACTGCACCATCTAAAATTTTCGAGGATGTGATTGCATTTAATGCAATTGACGGATTTGGAAAACTACCATCAAGATCACCACCTGCGGTGCCGCTTACCGGTACGCTGGTAGGTATCACTCCCGGTGCCAGTTTAGATAATGTAATTGCCCCATCAGCAACTTTTGAAGTAGTGATGGCATCCGCTGCAATTACGGGATTTGGGTATGTTCCATTTAAATCGCCACCTGCGCTGCCAGTCGGAGGCAGGGTTGAAGGTATAATACCAGGCGCCAACTTTGATAAAGTCACTGCGCCATCTAAAATTTTCGCTGTTGTGATGGCATTTAAAGCAATGGAAGGGTTTGGGAAATTTCCGTCAAGATCACCACCTGCCGTTCCTATTATCGGGAGACCCGTAGGGATCACGCCCGGAGCTAGTTTAGACGCTGTGATTGAAGCATCAACAATATGAGATGTCCCAATTGTATTTAGTGCGACCGTTGGATTCGGATAAGTTCCGTCGAGTCCACCTCCGGCTTTTCCTGACGGAGCTGCACTTCCCGAGGCTAATGCATACGGCACACTTAAAAGCTGCGCGGTACCCATATCCATTAAAGAATTCCCGCCGAGAGGGTCAATTTCCACCTGCAGAAATTTGTTGCCACCGATTGTCCAATTCACTCCAGCTAGTGTACCGGTGACATTGGATGCTCCACTGCTGCCGATAGCAACGGTGAACATTCCAAAATAATTGGTTTTCAAAAGCCGGCTTTCCTGGTATACAATTTTTCCAGAGGCGATACTATCGTGTATCGTCAGCCGCAAACGAATGTTCTGCTCGGGCAAAACATTTCCTACTGAATTGCGGGCTACTCCCTGATAGTTAATCAGCGAGGGCGCCTGCCCCATAAGAATTAGAGCTAAAAACGAATGAATGAACAGAAGAACCAGCTTCTTCATAAGAATTGGATTTAGGGGATGTTCTAACGGTTTATCTTAATTTAATTATTTTATAAGCACCTGTTTTCCTTGTGAAGCCGATCATAGGATTTAACTTTATTTGAAGGAAATAAGTGCCTTGCCTGTAAGCCGTCATATCTATCTTTTGAATATAACCATAGCCATTACTGGTAAATTCTTTGGTGTACAAAGTATGCCCGGCAGCATCGACTAATATCATGGAGACTCGTCCCTGATGCTTTGTACGAAAATCAACTTCAAGTATGTTGCGTGTGGGATTCGGAAGAATGCGGATTTCGTCTTCTCCAAAAACAAAATTATTGTCGGTTAAAGTCGGATCATGGGTGAAAGGTTGAATAAACCCATTGGTTATAATATAACCAGAACTCTCCATAGTGTTAACAAGCGCCAATTCACCAACGCTCCAGTCAATAATATAATAGCCTTTTTTATGAGAACCTCCTGTGCTGTTAATGACATCTGGTGTATTAGTTTGTGCAAATACAGAAGATCCCATTATCATAAGAACGAAAACAGATATCGTTTTGGTTTTCATGGAATGTTTATTGGATATTCACTAAACGACGTTATTCGTAAAATAGTATTTGTGCTGAAAGCAGAAAGCCCTTAATGGAGCCTTTAATTGATCTTTTCAATCGTCTGTTTTTAACGGATAAAAGTATTCCTGCATAATGTATATGCAGGAATACTTTTTATCTGAACTGCCAACAAGTGTTATTATTTTGTAAGCACCATCTTTTTTACAAAACGATCATCGCCGATGACTACTGTCACAGAATAAACACCTCTAGGCCAGGTCTGTAAGCCTGAAACGGTAATTACCGAATTGCCTCTTTGAATATTCGTGTTTTCAGTCCGCACAAGTTTTCCCTCGAAATCGTAGATGAATAGTTGGGCCTTTTTATCTTTTGCCGAAGAAATATTTATTTGCATGATATCTCTCACAGGATTTGGCGCAATCGACATTCCATCTGTGTTGCTTTCAACCAGGGACAAACTAATTGCTTTAGTGTATTTCACCCGACCATCTTTGTTCGTAATCTTTAACCTGTAAAAAACCCGTGAAGAAGCCACCTGGTGAACATCATCATTAGTTCCATAACCCATAAGGGAAGTCTGCGGTGAGTGTGCCTGGAGTGTCGACACCGGCTTAAACGAGATACCATCTGTGCTTCTTTCGATAACGAAATTCAGTATATCCTGATTTTCGGTTACGGTCCAGTCTAGCCGAACCTGGTGATCGAAAGCCCTTCCCCTGAAACCTGAAAGGTTCGTTTCAAGAACAGAGCAGGTGCCATCGTAGGAGATAACTACCGTGTCAGTCGCATAAACGGCACATCCGTTTTGCAGCTGCTGGGTTACAATGTAAGTTCCCGGGGCATTTACATCAATTCCCTGGCCGGAAGAACTTCCAATAATACTGCCGTCAGGAGTTGACCAGTTGTATGTTGAAGTTGAAATTGGATTAGTGACTTCAATATGACTTGTTCCGATGACGCCGCAAAAGAATGGAATGTTCGCGGCAGCAATCGCTCTCGGAGCCAGGAAAAAGTCAAAAGGTCCTACGAAATCTTTTAAAGCCGCAGTGAAGGACGTGGAAGCACGGCTCTTCACTAATACCCGGCGAAACGGCATACCGCAGGCATTTCCTCCTAATAAAGTGACTGGGTCAAGTCCGAGTTTGGTAAGATTCACCGAAAATTCCATAAACTGGCCTGCAGTGTAATTAGTCGCAAGGGTATTATTACCTAAGACTAACTGAAATGGCCCCGCCCAGGTATTGTTCTTACTTTCAAGTCCTGTATAGAAAATTCCCCCTGTTTTAGGAAGTATACCTGCGTAGCCATACTGAGAAGACGCTGATGCGCCGTCAAAAGAGCCGGTCCAGTTGAAATCGAGAGGTGTAATGGATAATGCAGCTCGATCCACCCAAATACGCGCTTCGATTGCTGAAAGAGTTGAGCTGCTATACTCCGCGGTGAAAACGATATCTCCCGGAATCGTGATGTTACCAGTGGCGTCAAATTGCCAGCTTGTGTGACCTGCGTCCGGACCATACCCATAAAATTTTAGGGAAGGTCTGTCGTAGTAAATATCTGTTTGATACATTTCAAAATCAAAGTACCTGGATCCAGAAGTGTTTTCAATAGAAACGCCGCCAAACAGCCACAATGAATCGGTACCAGTTGTTCCTAATGCTCTCCTAACGTGTACAAACATATCCAGGATGTCGTTTTTGTCCGGTATGGATTGTGCAACAGGGCATGACCAGTCCGCCGGGCTCATTCCGTTTTTACTTGCACCGGCCGCAAAAATTGTTGAATCATCGCCGTGATAGTCACGAATATAAACCGCGTCGATTAATAAGCGGCTTGTTATCGTCGTAAACGCAGGGTATCTCATCGTTCGATAAAATGGCAACTTTCGAAAATCGAGATCCGTAGCGTACCGGCTTACGATACTGGCACTGCCTGTAGTGTCTATCACAAAAACACCGGAACCTGCTGTGCCATTATTAAACCAGTCGTCATTAAAACTTACAAACCCGTTAAAATAATTAGCACGAAGATCGCCATCGACTCCAAAGCTGGCTTTTAACACCGGTGTCGTAATTTGAGCATTTGCGGATGCAACCGCAAACATCAAACACAATAGGTGTAAAATTCTTTTCATGGTAGGGATTTTAGGTGGTATGGTTAAGGTATAATATATATAAAACGATCAATAAAACATTTTAATTTGACTGTGGTCGGATTTTTTTCTCCGATCCAGTAAATCCCGATGATCATGAAGAAGAGTTGGAAGGCCAGGCCAGATGCTATCCAGGCAGATCGCTGAATGCAAATTTATCAATGGTATGACTACTCTTTTCATAGATTCGGATTCACTTTGGGGTAAAAGTATAATAATAGTAAACGGTTTGCAACGTAATTATACGTTATTGTGGACGGTATTTTGTGAAGTGCCTTTCAACGCGAGTAAATTTTTTTACAAAAGCGTTAAAGTTCAGGCTTATGTCGTTCTTTAATCGGTGTTTTATCTCACGCATAAAGATTTAAACTTTTGTTGAGCACTGCATTTGGGCTGATTCTTTTGTGTAACAGGATCGTTATAAAAAGTCGTTCCTCCGCATTATTCTGAATTAAGGAAAATATTTACGCGTAAATTTTCGACTCACATAGTAAAAATCTGCTGCCATCGTTTGAGCGTGACTAACGCTATAACGTGAAAGGGGCTGCGGAAGCAGGTAGCGACAATGTGCCATCGTACAATGAGCGACGTTAGTGGCGGCATAATTAGGTGTGGCATGAGCGAGTGCCGGAGAAAAAGATCCCTTAATCCATGCAATGTTATACTTATTTTTGACGTCGGTTGTTGATTCGCGACAAACCACAGTAAGGCGGGCAGATGATATGCTTTACAGTCGGACAGGAGATTTCAAGCAAAAGGGTTGAAGGGATTATTAATCGTACAGTCACATAGATATGGAACAAGCTGTTAAAAGAGTTGTAGTAGTGGGGGGAGGATTCGCAGGTATTAACTTCGTCAAACGGTTGGCGAACCACAGGGGATTTTACGTCACATTGGTTGACGTCAATAATTATAACTTCTTTCCGCCGCTTCTTTACCAGGTTGCGACAGCCTTTATCGAACCCTCGAGTATCAGCTATCCCTTTCGCCGTTTGTTCCAGGAAAAAGGGAACCTTCGTTTTCACCTGGGATGTCTTATTAAGATCAATGTGGAAGCAAACACGATTGAAACAGATACCGGCACGCTGAATTATGATTACCTGGTGCTGGCGGTAGGCACGGAGACGAACTATTTCGGCATTGAGAATGTAAAAAAGAATGCGATGCCGATGAAAACGATCAATGATGCGCTGAATCTTCGAAATCATCTGCTGCTGAGCATGGAGAAAGGCGTGCGAGTTACCTCCGTTGCCGAGAAAGAACGGTACCTCAATATAGTTATTGCAGGAGGAGGACCAACCGGGGTTGAAATTGCCGGGATGTTAGCTGAGATGGGACGCAATATCGCTGCTAAAGAATACCCGGAAATTCAAGACCTCCGGGCCCATATTTATTTAATTGATGCCGGACCAGTGCTACTTGGACCAATGAGCAAAAAATCGCAGCAGGAGGCGGCCAAAGTGTTGACGCATCTCGGCGTGCATATTATTTTGAATACAGCGGTAAAAGATTATATAGATGGAAAAGTAGTGCTTGCCGATGGTAAAACGATTCCTTCGAATGTCTTGATCTGGGCTTCGGGTGTTACGGGCAGGGAAGTTATCGGGCTGCCTGCTGAGGCCATTATGCGCGGCAGGAGAATTCAGGTGGATGAATACAATCAGGTTATAAATACAGCGAATATTTACGCGTTAGGCGATATCTGCTTGCAGACGACAGATAGAAATTTTCCCAAAGGACATCCACAAGTAGCGCAGGTGGCGATTCAACACGGAACGCTGCTCGCTCAAAATTTGAAGAGATTATACTCGGGTAAACCTTTGAAACCTTTTGCGTACAACGATAAGGGAAGTTTGGCCATCATTTCAAAATACAAAGCCGTTGCTGACCTACCCAAATTATTCTTCAAGGGATTTTTTGCGTGGCTGGTTTGGTTATTCATTCACATTATACCACTTGTTGGTTTCAGAAATAAAATCAAATTAGCGTTTAGCTGGTTGTGGTCTTTTATTACGAATGATCCGACATTGCGATTAATCATAAGACCAGAGAAGAAAGACGTTAAATAGAAAATGTTAAGAAGAAGATATCAAATGGGCCTGTTTAATAAGCTCCATTAGCAGCAGCTTGTCCATAGCATGTTATGACGCAGCTTAGATTCCTTAGGAGTTACGTTATCTGCTGCCACCGTTGTTCAATTTTACATACGAACTGATTTACTGTGGAGTTTCAGCAGGTAATAGTTCATACCAGATCTCAATCGTGTAACCGTCAGGGTCCTTAAAAAATATGTAGGGAGAT